>CAXGVP010001001.1:0-1752 GCA_964013055.1 uncultured Albimonas sp. | reverse complement strand
AGCCAAGCCCGCCCGCAGGGCGCCTGTAGACCCCCGCCTCTACAAGCGGACTACAGGCGCCCTGCGGGCGGGCTTGGCTGGGCCTGTTCCGGTCGCGATGGTCGGACGCCCCCCGGGGTCAGTCGTCGTAGGCGGGCGGCTCGGGGGCCGGGCTCTCGCCCCAGGGGCCCACGGCGACGGCGGAGATCGCGTTCTTCGGCGAGCCGTCGATCATCTTGTCCGAATAGGTCAGGTAGACCAGCGTCGACCGCTCGGGATCCCAGAAGCGCACCACCTGGATCGACTTGAACACGATCGAGGTGCGGCGCTGGAACACCTCCTCGCCCGCGTCCAGCGCGTCGAGGAAGCGGATCGGCCCCACCTGGCGGCAGGCGATCGAGGCGTCGGAGGTGTCCTCCGCCAGCCCCAGGCTGCCCGAGATCCCCCCGGTCTTCGCCCGGCTGAGGAAGCACGACACGCCCTCGACCTTGGGGTCGTCGAAGGCCTCGACCACGATCTTGTGGTTGGCGCCCAGCAGCTTGAAGGCGGTGTCGACCTCGCCGATCTGCTCGGCGGAGGCCGGCGCGGCGGCGGCCGCCGCCAGCAGGCAGGCGAGCGTCGCGCCAAGGGCGGAACGGGTGCGGGGCATGGGGTCTCCGTAAGCGCTGCGGACCGGTCGCGGCCCCGGGGGCCGCGCCCTTCCAGATCGTGCGCGGCGCGCCCGGATCAAGGGCGGATCAAGCGCGACCGGGGGGCGACCGGGGGGGCGACCGGGGGCCGGGGCGCCGCTCAGACCGGGGCGGCGACCGCGCGGACGCCCATCTCCGAGACCACGGCGGCGTAGAACACGAAGGTCGCGACCAGCACGAAGCCGTGCCAGATGGCGTTGTGGAAGCGCAGCCGCTCGGCCAGCAGGAACGGCACGCCCAGGGTGTAGAGCAGCCCCCCCACGATCACCAGGATCACCGTGGCGAGGCCCAGCGCATCCTCCCCCGCGCCCGGCCAGAACAGCGCCATCCCGGCCCAGCCCAGCGCCAGGTAGAAGGGCACGGCCAGGCGGCGGAAGCCGCGCGGCCAGAAGATGCGCAGCAGCGCCCCCCCCAGGGCCGCGACCCAGACCGAGCCCAGCAGCCACGCCGCTCCCGCCCCCCCGATCAGCACGGCGAAAGGCGTCTGGGTGGCGGCGATCTTGAGGTAGATGGCGGCGTGGTCGAAGCGCCGGAGCAGCTCCCGCCAGGCCGGCTTCACCGACGGCAGCAGGTGATAGGCCGCCGAGCAGCCCAGCATCAGCATCAGCCCCGCGGCATAGACCGAGACCCCCGCGATCACCGGCCCGGTGCCGTCCAGCAGCGCCGCGATCACGATCATCACCGGCGCCGCCATCAGCGCCAGCGCCACCCCCACGCAGTGCACGGCGGCGTCGGCGAGCTTCTCGGCACGGGTGTAGTCGGGCCCCTCGCGCAGCCCGACGGGCGCGGCCGCCACGAGAGCGGCCTCGCGCGGAGCCTCTCCGGCCCCGACGCCGGGGGGCGCGGCGGGTCGATGAACGCTCGGTCCGGTCATGGGGGAAGTGTGGGGTGCGCGGCGCGGAATCGCAACGGCGCGATCGCTCGGATGCCGTCGATCGCCCCCGCGCGGACGCGACGTCTGCGCCCCCTGCGCGGTCCCGGCCCTCCCCCGGGACCGGGCGCAGGGGAAGGGCCGGGACGGGAGCGCCTCAGCGCCCCGCCGCCGCCGCCCGGCCAGCGGGCGCGAGCACGGCGGCGAGGCGCG
>CAXGVP010001000.1:0-1758 GCA_964013055.1 uncultured Albimonas sp. | reverse complement strand
GGCGCGGATGGAGATGGCGATCCGCGCCTCGCTCGGCTGGCCCGAGATCCAGCTCGCCGCCGCCGCCTTCTCCGCCGCCTCGGTGCTGGCGCTGGCCCCGGCGCTCGCCGCCTACCGCCGCGCCCCGGTCGAGGACCTGCGCGCCGGCTGAGCCCGAAGTGCAAGGGGCGGGCGACCCGCCGGCCGCCCGCCCCGCCCCCCCGCCGGAGCCCTCGCGCCGCCCTCAGGCGGCGTCCGAGGTCCCCGCGTCCAGGTAGGCCCGCCAGCCGCCATGGGCGGTGACGTCCTCGGCCCCCTCCAGCCCCGCGGCCTCGCACAGGAAGCCCTTGACCGAGGACCCGTCGGCCAGCGTCACCGTCCCGATCCCCAGCGGCGACGGCACGCCGGCGATGAAGGCGCCGAACTGCGCCATGGGCACCGCCCAGACCTCGACCGCGATCGCGGCCCCATCCGCCGCGCGCACCATCCCCGGCCGCTTCGGCGGCCCGCCGGGCAGCGCATATAGCCGGTAGTCCGCAGAGGTCGTGGTCGCCCTTAGGAACCGCGCCCCCAGCCGGGTCAGCTCAGGGTTCAGCGGCAGGCCCGACATGTGCGCGCCCACGGCCGCCAGCGGGATCTCGTCCGGCAGGGCGGCGGGCGCGCGCTCGGCCCCCCGCGGCGCCATCCAGCCCGTCGCGCCCAACCGGACGCCCGCGCGGGCGTGCAGCGTCTCGGCGAGCGCGGCCAGGCCTGCGTCCCGCCCCGCCTTCGCCAGCAGCGTGACCGAGCCCGGCCGCCCGTCGCCCCGCGCCGCCAGCGGAACCGCCAGCCCGCACAGGTCCATCAGGTTCACGAAATTGGTGTAGGTCCCGAAGTTGGAGTTCGGCGTCACCGGGTCCGCCTCCAGATCCGCCACCGAGTAGAAGGTGGGGATGGTGGGAACCGCCATCAGGTCCACCGCATCCACCATCGGCTGCGCCAGCCGCTTCAGCGCCTGCAGCGCATACTGCCCCTTGAACGCGTCGGCGGCCGAGAAGCCTTGCGCCTTGCCGATGATCGCCCGGGTGACGGGGTGCATCTCCTCGGGGCGGTCG
Source organism: uncultured Albimonas sp. (assembly GCA_964013055.1). Lineage (GTDB taxonomy): Bacteria > Pseudomonadota > Alphaproteobacteria > Rhodobacterales > Rhodobacteraceae > Albimonas. The sequence continues at coordinate 685 of CAXGVP010001000.1, read as the reverse complement.
CGGATGATCTCCTCGGTCGCCGCCCAGCGCTCGCCGACCCAGGGGCCGTCATAGAGCAGTTTCGCGATGTCGTAGAAGGGCTGGAAATCCAGCTCCACGATCTCGCCGCCCAGCGCCGTGAGCTCGTCGAGCGAGGCCTCCCACGCCGCCTCCTGCACCGCGTCGCCGAAGAACTGCCGGGTCGCGGGCGAGGGCACGCCGACCTTGAAGCTGGGCGGCGTCGCCGCCAGCGCCGGCGCAGCGACCGGCCGCGCATAGGCGTCCGCCGGATCGTAGACCGCGGCCGCCCGGAACGCCGCCCAGGCGTCCCCCACCGTCAACGCGAAGATCGAGATCGTGTCGAGCGTCCGGCACGCCGGAACCATGCCCGTGGCGGACAGCGCCCCCAGCGTCGGCTTCAGCCCCACGATGTTGTTCAGCGCCGCCGGCACCCGCCCCGAGCCCGCCGTGTCGGTCCCCAGCGAGAAGCTCACCAGCCCCCGCGCCACCGCCACCGCCGAGCCCGAGGACGACCCCCCCGGCACGATCGCCGGATCGACCGCGTTCTTGGGGATCGGATAGGGCGACCGCACGCCCACCAGCCCGGTGGCGAACTGGTCGAGGTTGGTCTTGCCCACCAGGATCGCGCCCGCGGCCTTCAGGGCGGCGACCACGAAGGCGTCCGCCTCCGGCTCGTAGACCGTGG
>CAXGVP010000999.1:0-1758 GCA_964013055.1 uncultured Albimonas sp. | reverse complement strand
CGGGCGGAGCGTCTCCCGGACGGGCGCGGGCCGCTCACGTCCATGTCAATTGCCCTTGGCGCGCATCGCTCCACGTTTCCCCACGCGGAAACGGACCCGCAAACAGGAGGGAGATCGACATGGACCGCACGCGGCGCGACGCGTTGAGGATCGGGGCGACGGCGCTCGCCGGGATCGGGACGATCGGGATCATGCCCTGGCGGGCCCGGGCGGCGGGCGACGCCCATGCCACCGACGGGGGCGAGATCGGCATCCACCCCGTCGCCCACGCCTCCTTCGTGATGACCACGCCGGGCCCGGTGATCTACGTGGACCCGGTGGGCGACCCCTCGGCCTACGCCGAGTTCCCCGAGGCGGACGTGATCCTGATCACCCACCAGCACGGCGACCACTACGCGCCCGAGACGCTGGCCGCGCTCGCCGCGCACAACGGCGCCCGGCTGATCGTGAACCCCGCGGTGATGGAGATGCTGCCCGCCGAGCTCAAGGCCAAGGCGACCGCCGTGGCCAACGGCGAGACCGCCGACGCCGCCGGCATCGCGCTGCGCGCCATCCCCGCCTACAACACCACCGAGGAGCGGCTGCAGTATCACCCCAAGGGGCGGGACAACGGCTATGTCCTCGAGATCGACGGCAAGACCGTCTACATCGCCGGCGACACCGAGGACATTCCCGAGATGCGCGCCCTGACCGGCATCGACATCGCCTTCGTGCCGTTCAACCTGCCCTACACGATGACCGAGGCGCAGGCCGCCTCCGCCGTCGCCGAGTTCAAGCCGGCGGTTGTCTACCCCTACCACTACCGCGACTCCGACCTCGACGCCTTCGAGACGGCCCTCAAGGAGGCCGCCGGCGGCGTCCAGGTGATCCGCGGTCCCTGGTACTGATCCAGGCCCCCTGGGAGACCTGGCGCTGAGCCAGGCCCCCTGGAGGACCCGCGCGCCGCAGAGCGACGAGCCCCGCGGCGCGCCTCCCGTCCTTCCGGTCCTCCCGCGCGGGGGCGCCGCGCGGCCTCGACGTCCCTGAAGGTCCGCCTCCCGCCGCCCGCCCCCCGGCTGCCCGGCAAGCCGTCCGCAGGCGCCAGTGGCCGGCCCCGTCGTCCCGGTCGCCTCCGTCCCGAACCACCGCCCGTCCTGCCGGCCCTCCCGCGCCAGGGCGCGCCGTCGGCGGCCCGGAACCAGCCCGTCGGGACCCTTCCGGCCCCACAGGGAGCTGCGCCCCGACCTTCCCTTCCACGCGCCGCCCGCCCCGAGCGAGGCCCCCCCGGTTCCAGCCCGGGCGGCCCTCGGCGAGGCATGTCTCGGCCAGCACGCGGGCCCAGCGGCCGCCGTTCCGCTCCGCCCTGCCGGTGAACGACATCCGGCCGCCGCCGCCGGCGATGAGCCTGGACCCGGTCCCGATTGCGGCCGGGCGGGCGGCTCGCCGAGCGGCAACCGCTCCGTCGCCGGCCGCGCCGACATGCCGATCCGGACGGGCTGCGCGATCCGCGCCTGAGCCATCGCGCGGCCCACCAGGTCCAAGGTCCGAACGCCGACGACGTGGGGCGGATCGTGCCCGAAGCGGGCGGTCGGCGTTTGCTCCGCGCGATGGCCGTCTTCGAGACCGGTCCGCTGCCGGCTGCCCGCAAGACGGCGCCATTCGACACCGAGGAGGCTGGAAGCCGGACGGAGGAAGCCCGACCCCGCCGGATGCCCGGGCGCGGCCCCCTGGCCGGGAGGTCCGCGCCCGCGGTCGCGCGGCGGCTTGCGCCGCCGCCTG
>CAXGVP010000998.1:0-1767 GCA_964013055.1 uncultured Albimonas sp. | reverse complement strand
TGCGCCAGCACGATGAAGGCCGACAGGAAGATCGGCGCCATCGAGGGGATGATGATCGCCGTGTAGATCCGCGTCGTCGGGATGCCGTCCACCTGCGCGGCCTTGATGATCTCGCCGTCGACCGAGCGCAGGCCCGCCAGGAACAGCGCCATCACGAAGCCCGAGGCCTGCCAGACCCCCGCGATCACCACCGTGTAGATCGCCATCTGCGGATCCACCAGCCAGCCGAAGCTGAACTCCTCGAACCCCCAGCCGCGGACCATCGCCTCGATCCCGAGGCCCGGGTTGAGGATCCACTTCCACGCCGTGCCGGTGACGATCATCGAGAGCGCCATGGGGTAGAGGTAGATGGTCCTCAGCGCCCCCTCGGCCCGGATCCGCTGGTCGAGCAGGATCGCCAGCAACAGCCCCAGCAGCATCGAGACGCCGATGAACAGGATCCCGAAGATCGCCAGGTTCTCGATCGCCACGTCCCAGCGCGGCGCGTTGAACAAGCGCGCGTACTGGCCGAAGCCGTCGATCTCGTATTTCGGCAGCAGCCGCGACTTGGTCAGGCTGACCCAGGCGGTCCAGCCGATGAAGCCGTAGACGAACAGCAGCATCGCGGCGAAGGACGGCGCCAGCACCAGCTTCGGGGCCTGACGTTCCAGCCAGTCGAACATGGACGGGTTCCCTCCCTCGCAGGCGGAGCCCCCTCTCCTTCTCGGCGGGGGGCGGCCCCCTCTCCGCGAGGAAGGAGAGGGGGCCGGAACCCGGCGCGGGGTGTGGCCGCGCCGGGATCGTCAGGCGATCACATCGAGTTGGCGACGGCGTCGGCGAGCATCTGCACCGCCTCGTCCGCGCTCATCTCCGAGTTGAAATGGGCGGTCACAACGTCGGTGATCGCGCCGGCCTGCGCGCCGCGCAGCGCCATGCCGTGAGCGTAGGAGGGCAGCAGCGAGCCGCCGTCCGCGCTCGCCTTCATCTCCTCGGACGAGGTCACGGCGCAGCTGTCGAACTTGTCGAGCGCGACGTCCGTCCGCGCGGGGATCGAGCCCTTGTTGAGGTTGAAGGTCTCCTGGAAGGTCGGGCCCATGATCAGCTCGGCCAGCAGCTTCTGGCCGGCGACCTTGTCGTCGCCCGAGACCTCGAACATGGCGAAGCTGTCGACGTTGTAGAGGAAGCCCTCGCCGGGCGCGGAGGCGCACAGGAAGTCCTCGCCGGGGGTCTTGCCGGCGGCCACGAACTCGCCCTTCGCCCAGTCGCCCATGATCTGGAAGCCGGCCTCGCCGTTGATCACCATGGCGGTGGCGAGGTTCCACTCGCGCCCCGAGAAGTTGTCGTCGACGAAGCCGCGCAGGGTGCGCATCTGCTCGAAGACCGCCTTCATCTGGTCGGACTTGAGCGCCTCGGGGTCGAGGTCGACCAGGGCGGCCTTGTAGAACTCCGGCCCGCCGAGGCTCAGCGCCACGACCTCGAACAGCGTCGCATCCTGCCAGGCCTGGCCGCCGTGGGCGAGCGGGACCACGCCCGCGGCCTTGAGCGTCTCGGCGGCCGCGTTGAACTCGTCCCAGGTGGTCGGCATCTCGATGCCGGCGTCCGACAGGACCTTGGCGTTGGCCCAGATCCAGTCGACCCGGTGCACGTTCACCGGCGCGGCGCACCAGGCGCCCTCGCATTTCATGTGGGCGGCGATGGCGTCGGGCAGCACCTCGGCCCAGCCCTGCGCCTCGGCCACGTCGGAGATGTCGGAGAGCACGCCCTCCTCGTACCACTCCTGGATCGCGG
>CAXGVP010000997.1:0-1768 GCA_964013055.1 uncultured Albimonas sp. | reverse complement strand
CGGCGCAGCCGGGACCCGAGGGCGGCGCGCTGGTCGCCTCGGCCGGCGACCCGACCCTGCCGCGCCCGACCCCGGGCGCCCCCGCCGCCGCCCTCGCCGCGGCCGAGGGGGTGTGGCTGGTGGTCACCGATCCCGCCTGGGTGCAGGTGAAGGCGCGCGACGGCTCGATCCTGGTGCAGCGGATCATGGAATCGGGCGAATCCTGGCAGGTGCCCCTCGACGAGCCGGGGGCCGAGCTGCGCGCCGGCAACGCCGGCGGCGTCTGGCTGCAAGTCGACGGCGCCCTGCATGGGCCCCTCGGCCGGCCGGGAGAGGTGGTCAAGCGGATCTCCCTCGCCCCCGCCCGCGTCGCCCAGGACTGGCCCGCCGCCGGCGCGCCGCAGGCCGCCTCCCAGAACTGAGCGCCGGCCTCCGCTCCGCCGCAGAACGATCTTCCGAGCCGAGCTGGACCCGCCGGGTCCGCCCCCGGGCGCCGGTTGCGCCCCGGCGCGCGCCCCGGGCTCGACCCGGGGCCTCTCCCGCGGCTTGCGGCAAGCGATCCGCGGGCGGATGGCGTCGCCGCGCGCGGCCCCCCCCCGGCGACCTGCGCACGATGCAGGCCCCCTCACGCCGCCTGCGAAACCTGAACGGAGCCTGACTGCGCCGCGCCGTCCCCGCTCCCGGCCCGCGGCCTCGGAAACCTCAGCGCTTTCAGTCGCCTGCCCCCTCCCAAACCGCTTTCCGCCCGCAGCCTTCGCCGGATTTCCGCCGCGAAGCCGCCCCGCGCCGAGCCCGAAATCGTCCCGTCTCCTCCGATTTCCGGCCCGAAAGCCGCCCTTTCGCAACGGCATCTTCATTCCCAGACGCCGCCCCGCACAGGGCGGCCCCGACGGAGGGAAGCCGGAGCCCCGGCCGCCCGTGCGAACAGAGAGGACCCCGAGATGACCCGTCACGCTCCCATCCTGCGCCGCGCCGCCCTGCCGCTGGTCGTGCTGGCCGGCCTCGTCGCCGCCGCCTGCGCCCCCGTGGGCCCCGCGGTGCCCGAATCCAAGCTCGACGGCGGCATCGTGGTCGCGCCGTCCTACCCGGGCTACCAGAAGACCTACTGAGCCCGGTCCGGCCCCCGTCCCTCGGGGCCCAGCCGACGCTTCGGAAACGCCCCGGCCGCCCCTGCGGCCGGGGCGTTCGCGGTTTCAGCGGGCGGAGCGGAGCCCCGCCGCCCGTGCCGTGCCGCCGAGGGGATGACTGACGCGCAGCGCGCCGCGGCTCCAAGCCGGACGGCCGTCGACATTCCGACCTTCCGCGCAGCCCGCCTGCGCCGGACGCCTGAGATTGACCGCGAGACGGACGGGCCCGGGCGCAGCCGGGTCTCCAGCCGGTCGCCCCTCAGACCACCGCGTCCGGCAGCGCCCGCCCCTCGAAGAAGGCGGCGAGGTTGGCCACGCATTTCATCCCCATCGCCTCGCGCGTGGCGCGGGTGGCCGAGCCCAGGTGCGGCAGCAGAACCACGTTCTCCAGCGAGCGCAGCGCCTGCGGCACCTTCGGCTCCTCGACGAAGACGTCGAGGCCTGCGCCGGCGATCCGCCCCGCCTGCAGGGCCGCGATCAGGGCGGGCTCGTCCACCACGTCGCCCCGCGCCGTGTTGACCAGGTAGGCGTCGGGCTTCATCCGCCCGATCAGCTCGGCCGAGATCAGGTTGCGGTTCTCCGGCGAGGCGGGGGCGTGGACCGAGATCACGTCCGCCTCCGCCATCAGCGCTTTCAGCCGCTGGAGGTCCTTGGCCTCGCGG
>CAXGVP010000996.1:0-1768 GCA_964013055.1 uncultured Albimonas sp. | reverse complement strand
TGATCAGGCGATCTATAGCTGGCGCGGGGCCGAGGTCGGCAACATCCTGCGCTTCGAGAAGGATTTCCCTGGCGCGAAGGTGATCCGGCTGGAGCAGAACTATCGCTCCACCCCGCATATCCTCGCCGCCGCCTCGGGCGTGATCCACACCAACGAGAGCCGATTGGGAAAAACCCTGTGGACCGAGGCCGCGGGCGGCGAGCGGGTGCGCCTGATCGGCCATTGGGACGGGGACGAGGAAGCCCGCTGGATCGGCGAGGAGATCGAGGCCTATCACACCGGGACCCGCGGCCATGATCGGCTGAGCCTGGACGACATCGCGATCCTGGTGCGCGCCGGCTTCCAGATGCGCGCCTTCGAGGACCGGTTCCTGACCATCGGCATGCCCTACCGCGTGATCGGCGGCCCCCGCTTCTACGAGCGGCGCGAGATCCGGGACGCGATGGCCTATTTCCGCCTCGCCGTCTCCCCCGACGACGGGCTGGCGTTCGAGCGGATCGTGAACGTCCCCAAGCGGGGGCTGGGCGACAAGGCCCAGCAGCAGATCCAGCTCGCCGCCCGCGACGCCGGCGTGACCCTGGTCGAGGGCGCGAAGCTGGTGCTGGAGGCCGGGACCCTCGCCGCCCGCGCGCGCAACGCCCTGCGCGAGCTGCTCGACGGCATCGGCCGCTGGCATGCGCAGGTGCTGGCCGGGGCCAGCCACACCGAGCTCGCCGAGGTGATGCTGGACGAGAGCGGCTACACGGAGATGTGGAAGAACGACACCTCCCCGGATTCGCCCGGCCGGCTGGAGAACCTCAAGGAGCTGGTCAAGGCCGTCGGAGAATTCGAGAACCTGCAGGGGTTCCTCGAGCACGTCTCGCTGGTCATGGACAACGAGAACGAGGACGGCGGCGAGAAGGTCTCGATCATGACGCTCCACGCCGCCAAGGGGCTGGAGTTCCCGGCCGTGTTCCTGCCGGGGTGGGAGGACGGCCTGTTCCCCTCGCAGCGCAGCATGGACGAGAGCGGGCTGAAGGGGCTGGAGGAGGAGCGGCGCCTCGCCTACGTCGGCCTGACCCGCGCGCGCGAGCATCTGACCGTCTCCTTCGCCGCCAACCGGCAGATGTATGGCCGCTGGCAGAACGCGCTGCCCTCCCGCTTCATCGACGAGCTGCCCGAGGCGCATGTCGAGGTGCTGACCCCGCCGGGCCTCTACGGCCACGGCGGCGCGCGGGCCGGGGCTGCGACCGAGATCCCCGGCGTGATGAAGGGCTCGCAGCTCGAGGATCGGGCGGTGCGGGCGGACGCCTACAACTCGCCCGGCTGGCGGCGGATGCAGGCGCGCAACGCCGCCCGCCCGATGAGCCAGCCGCGCGAGAGCGCCAACCTGGTGATCGACGCCGAAGCGATCCCGGCCTTCGAGATCGGGACCCGGGTCTTCCACCAGAAATTCGGCTACGGCGCGGTGACCGAGATCGAGGGCGACAAGCTGGGCATCGCGTTCGAGAAGGCCGGCTTCAAGCGCGTGGTGGCCAAGTTCGTCACCGCCGCCGACGACGTCCCCTTCTGACCCCGGCCCCCTTCCGACCCCGGCCCGCCGCGCCGCGCCGCCGCGCGCCCTGACGTAGGCTTCGCCCCGCCGTCCACCGGCGCCGGCCTGCCGGGCGCCAGCCGCCCCAGCCGCCCACGCTTCCGCCTCGACACTGGCCTGTGGTCCGACGCCACGCCCGCGCCGGGCGCGCCCCGGGCCTGACCCGGGGCCTCGCGCGGCCCGCCACAAGCGCAG
>CAXGVP010000995.1:0-1769 GCA_964013055.1 uncultured Albimonas sp. | reverse complement strand
AGTCGCTCTTACGGCATCCGCGATGGACGGCTCCGGAGAACAGGCGCTTTGCGAGAGGCTCCCGGCGTGGCGCCCCCGGCGCTTCAACGGCGGGTGGGAGCGCCAGGCGGCGGCTGGGGGGCGCGCGGCGGACGACGCGGCGCCTGCGCGCGCGGGGTCAGTAGAGCGGGTGGGACTTCTCCTCGATCAGGCGGGAGTGGAGCAGGAGGTTGATCTCCCGCTTCAGCGCCGCCCGCCGGTCGTTGAGCCGGTAGACCGAGCGCGCCAGCCCCACGAAGCCGGGGCCGAAGTCGCCGCGGGCTTCGCAGCCGCGCAGGTCGTCCTCGACGCTCCAAAGGTCCTCGTTCACCTCGCGCAGCGCGTCGGTCAGCTCGTCGAGCTCCGCCGGCGCGGGAAGCGAGGCGTCGCGGGCGGCCACCAGCAGCTCCAGCTCGGTGGTCACGTTGAAGCGGCGCGACGGGTCGGCGAGGCGCTGCGACTTGATCTCCAGGATCGTGATCTTGTCGATCAGCTCGCCGGGCGAGATCTCGACCAGCACGCCGGTCTCTCCGGGGCGGGGGGAGGGGGCGGTCATGGCCGGGCTCCTTTTCGGGCGGCGAGGTCTGAAATTCCGAGGGCCACGGTCGCCATCGGCGCGTCCCAGTCGCCCGGGGCGGGCTGGCGGACCAGGCGCATCGAGGGATGCCAGGGGGTCGTCTCCCCGGCGTGGCCGTAAAGCCAGAAGGGCGAATAGGCGAGCAGGTTCCACACCGGCCGCCCCAGCGCGCCGGCAAGATGGGCGACCGCCGTGTCCATGGTCACCACCAGGTCGAGCTCGCCGATCGTGGCGGCGGCGTCGGCGAAGTCGCGCTCGTCCCCCGCCGCATCCACGATCAGCGCCGAGGCGGGCGAGCGGCGGAAGCCGTCCAGCAGCGGGCCCTTGTAGAGGCTGAACAGCTGCACGCCCGGGATCCGGGCCAGCGCCAGGAACCGCTCGGGCCCGAAGCTGCGCTTGAAATTGGCCTTGTAGGTCAACGAGCCGGACCAGCACACGCCGACCCGCAGCATTCCCTCCCACGGCTGCAGCAGCTTCCGCGCGCGGGAGCGGGAGCCGCCGGGCACGCGCAGCTTCGGCGAGGCCGGCAGGCGGGCGGCGTCGCAGCCCAGCCAGCGGGGCAGGGCCATCATGTAGGTCACGAAATCCGCCTGCGGGCGGGGGGCGCCGATCTCGATCAGCTCGTCGACGCCCTCGACGCCCTGGAACAGGCGCTTCAGCGGCGGCTTCACCGCCAGGATCACATGCGCGCCCAGGGCCTGGAGCGCCGGCAGGAACCGGCTCATCAGGATGGTGTCGCCGAACCCCTGCTCGGGCAGCACCAGGATGCGGCGGCCGTCGAGGGGCTCTCCGGCCCACTCGGGCTCGGGGCTGTCGCCCTTGGAGATCTCGCCGATCTCCCAGCGGGCCTCGAAGGCCTCGAAGCCGCGGGCGTAGTCGCCGGCGGCCAGCATCGCCATGGCCCGCTGCACGCGAAGCTCGCCGTCGTCGGGGTGGTGGGCGAGGCCGGCCTCGGCCATCGCCTGCGCCTCTTCCATCCGGCCCAGCGCGCGCAGGGTGACGGCGAGCATGGCGTGGGCGTCGGCGTCCGTGGGCCGGCGGCGCAGCACCTCGCGGCGGGTCTCCAGCGCCTCGTCCAGCAGGTCGGCGTCCTGCAGCGCGTTGCCCAGGTTGTTGAGGATCGCCGCGTCCTCGGGCGCCAGCGCCTGGGCGCGGCGCTGGCAGGCGGCGGCGG
>CAXGVP010000994.1:0-1772 GCA_964013055.1 uncultured Albimonas sp. | reverse complement strand
CAGCTCACCGTCGGCGAGAATCGCGGCCTCCTGCGCGATGCGCGCGGCGGGGTCGTCCTGCTCGACCTCGGCGGCTTCCAGCACGCCGGGGCGCGACATCAGCGACTCGACCGAGAGCGGCGCGACCGCGAAGCCCGCCTCGCGCGCGGCGGCCGAGACCCGGGCGGCGGCGTCCAGCGCGGCGGCGAGCGCCTCGGCGTTCACCTGCGCCGAGACCGTGCCCGGCCGGCGCGACAGCCGCAGCGAGGCCGAGACCGAGCCCCGCGCCAGCCTGGCCTTCACCGCCTCGCGGAAGGCGCGCTCGACGGCGTCGCGGCCCTCGGGTCCACGCCAGCGCAGGTCGAGCCCGCGCCCGTTCACCGAGCGCAGCTCCCACCGCCAGGTCAGCTGGGCGTCGCCCCCTTCTGCGGCGGCGAAGCCGGTCATGCTCTGCATCGGAACCCCTTGCGATCGAACGCGCCCGGGCCGTCGTCGGCGGGCGCGCGGACCATAGCCGCGGGCCGGCTGGCGGGCAACCGACGCGCATCCGCGACGGGCGCCGGCCGTCCGCGCCCTCGCCTATCCGAATGCATTAAGCCTGATTAGGAAATCGTTAACCCTCTCGTCGCTCCCGTTGGCGACAGATTCGCGGCAAATTGAAGGAACAGACGACGGGGCGCCGACGGATTGGCGACGTCCCGGGACGTTGGAGCGAGCCGACTTCGCGGTGGGGACCGTGACTTCTGGAATGACTGGATCGGGGCGGGTGGAAATGATAAGAAATTATCGCAAAATCGAAAGCGTCATGGACCATCCGAACACTCAGGCCCTGTATCGCTACTGGAACGACCTTCGGGCCGGCCGCGACGCGCCGTGCCGCTCGGAAGTCGATCCGCGCCGGATTTCCGGCTGTCTCGAGACCATGTTCATCCTCGAAGCGCTCGACAACGGGCAGCTCCGCTTCCGCCTCGCCGGCACGAAGCTGTGCGAATGGCTGGGGATGGAGGCGCGCGGCTGCGTCGCCGAGACGGTGATGGCGCAGGGTCACGAGGGCGAGATGCCCGACCTCGCCCGCCGGGTGCTGCGCACGCCGGGCATCGGGGTGATGCGGCTGCGCGCGCTGGACGGCGCGGGGACCGACTGGCCGGGCGAGGCGCTGCTGCTGCCGCTGCGCTCCGAGATCGGGGACCTGGCCCGGGTGATCGGCTGCGTGAACCTCGAATCCGAGGGGCCGCGCCGCCGGGTGGCGCCGCCGCTGCGCCTGCGCTGCCTGGGCGCGCGGCTGACGCCGATCGAGACCGATCCCGCGCTGGGGGCCAGGGACCCCGAGCGCCGGTTCGCCGACCCTCTGGGCGGCGCCGACTTCACCGAGGCGGCGGGCTTCGCCGCGCCCGCCTCGGTGTTCTCGCGGAGCCTTGGCGCGCAGGACGCGCGGCCTCGGCTGACCGCGATCGAGGGCGATGCAAGCGCCTCCCGCCCCCGTGGGGGGGGCCGTCGCCCCAACCTCCGCATCGTCAAGGACTGACGGGCGCGGAGCGGGGCCGGGGAACCTGGCCGCCGCCCGCTCTTCCCGATCGCCGACGCCGGGTCGCGCCCGGCGCGATGAACCGCGCGTGGGACGCGGTTGGTCGGCGAGGCGCCAGAAGGCGCGGGAGAGAGGGCTGCGCCGGCGCACGTGGGGTCGCGCCGCGTTTCCCGGTCCCGACCGATCTGCGGCCGGATCGGACCCAGCGTCCGCAGGCGTGCCGGCCTGCGGGCGCATTTCCGTTTTCGCGCCGCCCGATGCGGCGGCC
>CAXGVP010000993.1:0-1776 GCA_964013055.1 uncultured Albimonas sp. | reverse complement strand
TCCGGCGGCGGGGTGGGTGGGCGGGAACCGCCGGACAGGGGGGCGGCCGGGCCCCCGGCCCGGCCCTGCGGACCGCGCCTCGACCGACGCAGGCCCGGCCGACGGGGGCATGACCGACGCAGATCCGGCCGGCGCAGGCCCACTGGCGCGGACGCCGCCGCCTCGGGCCCGCCGCCTCGAGCCCGCTGGCGCGGGCCTGCCGCCTCGGGCCTGCCGACGCCCGCCCGCCGACCCGACACCCGCCGGCCGCCTGCCGGCGCCGGTCCGACCCTCCTGCCGGAGCGCCCGATGAACCTGCTCTACGCCAACGAGACCCCCGGCGCCCTGCCGCCCAGCTGGTACGCCGAGAGCGCCGCCCCCTTCCCGGCCCGGCCGCCGCTGCAGGGCGAGGCCCGCGCCGACGTCTGCGTGATCGGGGCGGGGTTCACCGGCCTCTCGGCCGCGCTGCATCTCGCCGAGCGGGGCGTGCGCGTGGTCGTGCTGGAGGCGCACCGGGTGGGCTGGGGCGCCTCGGGGCGCAACGGCGGGCAGATCGGCGTCGGCCAGCGGGTGGATCCCGAGACCATCGCCCGGCTTTCGGACGAGGGGCTGGCGCGCGAGGCCTTCGCGATCGGCCGCGACGCGGCGCTGATGGTGCGCGCGCTGGTCTCGCGCCATGCCATCGACTGCGCGCTGAAGCCCGGCGTGATGTACGTCAACCACCGCGCCCGCTACGACGCGGCCACGCGCAGGCATGTCGAGCACCTGGCGCAGGCCTATGGGCACGACGCCGTCTATCTGCCGCCCGAGGAGGTCGCGCGCCGGCTGGGCGCGCGGGGCGTCTCGGGGGGGATGCTGGAGCCCTCGGGCGGGCACCTGCACCCGCTGGCCTACGCCCGCGGGCTGGCGCGCGCGGCGCTGGCCGCGGGGGCGACGATCCACGAGATGAGCGAGGCGACCGCCCTCGAGGGCACGCGCGTGAGCACCGCCGCCGGCCGGGTCGTCGCCGACCAGGTGATCGTCGCCTGCAACGGCTACCTGGGCAAGCTGCTGCCCGAGGCGGCGGCGAAGGTGATGCCGATCAACAACTTCATCCTCGCCACCGAGCCCCTGGGCGAGCGTCGCGCCCGGGCCCTGATCCGCGACGACGTGGCCGTCGCCGACAGCCGCTTCGTGGTCAACTACTACCGCCTGTCGGAGGACCGCCGGATGCTGTTCGGCGGCGGCGAGAGCTATGGCTGGATCTTCCCGAAGGACCTCAAGGGCTTCGTGCGCAAGCGGATGCTGGAGGTGTTCCCCCAGCTCGCCGACGTGAAGGCGACCCACGCCTGGGGGGGCACGCTGGCGATCACGCCCACCCGCCTGCCGGTGTGGCGCGAGCTGCGGCCGGGGGTGTTCAACGCCTCGGGCTACTCGGGCTCGGGCGTGGCGCTGGCGACGATGGCGGGGGCGGTGCTGTCCGAGGCGCTGGCGGGCGACCGCCGGCGGCTGGAGGTGATGGCCCGCCTGCCGGTGCCCGACTTCCCCGGCGGCGCGCGCCTGCGCCAGCCGATCCTGGTGGCGGCGATGCTGCTCGCGCGGCTGCGCGACGCGCTGTGATGCATCGCGCCGGAGGCGGGCCGAGGTCCCTGCACCGATGGCGTGCCGAGACCGTCGCGCCGAAGGCGTGCCGAGACCGTCGCGCCGAAGGCGTGCCGAAACCATCGCGCCGAAGGCGTGCAGAGACCGACGCGCCGAAGGCGTGCCGAAACCATCGCGCCGGTGCGCGGCGATTGCCCTGGCCTGGGTGCGCCCTGC
>CAXGVP010000992.1:0-1779 GCA_964013055.1 uncultured Albimonas sp. | reverse complement strand
CCGCCTGGGCGTGCGGCCCAGCCGCGGGGTGCTGCTGACCGGCCCGCCCGGCGGCGGCAAGACCCTGCTGGCCCGCGCCCTGGCCGGCGAAAGCGGCGCGAACTTCATCCCCGTGCGCGCCACGCAGCTGATGTCGCGCTGGCTGGGCGACGCCGAGCGCGCGGTCGAGGAGGTGTTCGCCCGCGCCCGCGGCGCGGCGCCCTGCGTGCTGTTCTTCGACGAGCTCGACGCCATGGCCCCCCGGCGGGAGGCCGGCGGCGACCAGGCCGCCACCCGCGTCGTGGCGCAGCTGCTGACCGAGATCGACGGCGTCGCCGGCGGCCCCGGCCCCTTCATCCTGGGCGCCACCAATCGTCCTGACGCCATCGACCCCGCCCTGCTGCGGCCCGGCCGTTTCGACTTGATCCTGCACCTGCCTCCGCCAGACCGCGCCGCCCGGGCCGAGATCCTGGCCGTCCACGCCCGCGGCCGCGGGCTGGAGGCCGCCGCCGACCTCGACCGCCTCGCCGACCGCACCGAGGGCTGGAGCGGGGCCGAGCTCGCCGCCCTGGTCGAGGGCGCCGCCCGCCACGCCCTGCGCAGGCTGGCCCGCGGCGGGTGGAGCGAAGCCGTCGCGGTGGCGTCCGAAGACGTCGAAACCGCGATCGCCGAACGCGACCGCCGCCTCGCCGCCCTCTCGGCCGAGCCCGGCGCAGGGGGGCCGAGGGCATGAGGTCCCGCCGGCCTCCCCCGCCCGCGCCGATCCTCGCCCGGCCCCTCGCAAGCCGCGACGGGCCGGGGGAGACCGCCGCGATCCCCCCGCCCGGCTGCCGCAGCCGCACGCCGGCTTCCCCCCGCGCCAGAAGGCTCCGCCCATGTCCCGCTCCGAACTGATCGCCATCCTGCCTAGCGGCCGCCTGGACCCCCGCGACCTGGCGGAGCTGGCGCCCGGGGACCCCGCGCCGCCGGTCATGGCGGCGTTCGACGGGCTGGTCGCGGTCTGGCGGCGCCCGGCGCGCGGGGGCGGCCTGGCCGAGCTGTTCGGCAGGGGCCGCCGCGACGCCGCCCGGCTGCGCCGCCAGGCCCGCGCGCTTCTCGACCGCCAGCGGCTGCTCGAGGCGCTGCACGCCCGCTGCAACCTGCTGCCGGTCCTGCCCGGCGGCGAGGTCTCGCCCGACGAAGGCCCGGCGCTGCTGGCCGCGAACGCCGGTGTGCTGCACGCGGGGATGGAGCGTCTGCGCGGCCTCGCCCAGCGCCAGGTGATCGTCTCCTGGGATCCCGCGGCGGCCGCGATCCGTTTCGCCGACCCGGGGCCGGAGGCGGCGGGCGCCGCCCTCGCCGGGCGCGCCGAGACCCGGCTGGCGGAGGTGTCGCAAGCCCTGCTGGCCCTGCCCTGCAGCGGGCCGGAGATGCTGCTGAACCGCGTCCTCCTCGGGCCCCGGGACGACCCGCCCGAGCTGGACGCGGCGCTGGAGCGGATCGATGCGGAGTGGACCGAGGGCCTCTCGATCCGGGTGCTGGGGCCGGCGCCGGCGATTTCCTTCTGCGCGGCGCGGTTCCGCCGGCCGGACCCGGCCGAGGTCTCGGCGGCGCGGCGCGCGCTGGGGCTCGAGCCGCCCCCCGCGGCCCTTCCGACCGCCGCGGAGATAGAGGCCGCCTTCCGCGCCCGGGCGCGCACGCTCGGCGTCGCCGGAGGGGACGCGGATCTCGGCGCGCTGGCGGCGGCCCGCCGGCTGCTGGTGCGGCTGAGCCTGGCGCAGGCGGGGCTGGCCGCGGCGGGCCTGGACGCGCGCCGCCCAC
>CAXGVP010000991.1:0-1779 GCA_964013055.1 uncultured Albimonas sp. | reverse complement strand
GAGGACAGGCGCGGGCCCTGTTCTTGGGTGAGTCAGGAGCCCGCCGGAGGCTCCCCCCCTAAAAGAATCCCTCCCAACCTCCCCCAAGGCGCAGGCCCCGCCAAGCCCGCCCGCAGGGCGCCTGCTCTCCGCAGGCTTCCCACGTTGACATCCGCCCTGCGCCGCCCGACCTGTGGACCACCCCGGCCCGCCCCCTGCCGAAAGGAGGTTGCATGACCTCGCCCGCCCCCGCCGCCCCCTGCTTCGACAACGCCTACGCCCGACTGCCCGAGCGCTTCTTCCACCGCCAGTCCGCCGCGCCCGCGCCGGCGCCGCGGCTCCTGCGGCTCAACGAGGCGCTGGCGGAGGAGCTGGGCCTCTCCGCCGCCTGGCTGCGCTCGCCGGCGGGTCTGGGACTGCTGTCGGGCCAGGACCTGCCTCCGGGGGCCGAACCGCTGGCGATGGCCTATGCCGGGCACCAGTTCGGCGGCTGGAGCCCGCAGCTCGGCGACGGGCGGGCGCTGCTGCTCGGCGAAGTTCGGGATCGTGCGGGCGCGCGGCGCGACTTGCACCTCAAGGGGTCCGGCCCCACGCCCTTCTCCCGCGCCGGCGACGGCAAGGCCGCGCTCGGGCCGGTGCTGCGCGAATACATCGTCGCCGAGGCGATGCACGCGCTGGGCGTGCCCAGCACCCGCTCGCTGGCGGCGGTGGGCACCGGCGAGGCGGTGCTGCGCGAGACGCCCCAGCCCGGCGCGATCCTGGCCCGCGTCGCCCATGGCCACGTGCGGGTGGGCACCTTCCAGTATTTCTACGCCCGCCAGGACCTCGACGCCCTGCAACGGCTGAGCGACCATGTGATCGCGCGCAACCACCCGCAGGCGGCGCAGGCCGAGATCCCGGCGCTGGCGCTGCTGAGCTCTGTCGTGCGCCAGCAGGCGGCGCTGATCGCGCGCTGGATGAGCCTGGGCTTCATCCACGGGGTGATGAACACCGACAACATGAGCCTGGCCGGCGAGACCATCGACTACGGCCCCTGCGCCTTCATGGAGGCCTACCACCCCGACACGGTCTACTCCTCGATCGACCGCTTCGGGCGCTACGCCTACGTGAACCAGCCCGGCATCGCGCAGTGGAACCTCGCCCAGCTGGCGCAATGCCTGCTGCCGCTGATGGCGGAGGACCCGCAGCAGGCGCTGCCCGCGGCCCAGGCCGAGATCGACGCCTTCCCCGAGATCTACGCTGTCGAGCGCCTGGCCCTGTTCCGCGCCAGGCTCGGCCTCGCCACGGCGCGGGAGGAGGACGCGGGCC
The DNA here is from genome assembly GCA_964013055.1 of uncultured Albimonas sp. Classification (GTDB taxonomy): domain Bacteria; phylum Pseudomonadota; class Alphaproteobacteria; order Rhodobacterales; family Rhodobacteraceae; genus Albimonas. The sequence goes on along the minus strand of CAXGVP010000991.1, from coordinate 492 downwards.
TGCTCGACGACCTGCTCGGCGCGATGGCGGCGAACCAGGTGGATTTCACGCTTGGGTTCCGCGCGCTCTCGGCGCTGCCCTCCGAGGGCGGGCCTGCGACGGACGAGCCGGCCAGGGCGCTGTGGGTGGACCCGACGGCCTTCGACGCCTGGGCGTCGCGCTGGCGGGCGCGCCTGGCGGCCGAGGCGCGTCCCGAGGCCGAGCGCCAGGCCGCCCAGCGGGCCGCCTCGCCGGCCTTCATCCCGCGCAACCACCAGGTCGAGAAGGCGCTGGCGGCGGCGGGCGCAGGCCTCGACCTCGCGCCGCTCGACCGGCTGATGGCGGTGCTGTCGGATCCGTTCTCCGACCACCCGGAGGCGGCGGACCTCGCCCTGCCGGCGCGCCCCGAGGAGGCGGTGACGGCGACCTTCTGCGGCACCTGACGCGCCCCGTCCGCGGCGCGCCGAGGCCGGGGCGCCGCGTCGGGCGTCGCGCCGGAGGCCGCCGTCCGGC
>CAXGVP010000990.1:0-1781 GCA_964013055.1 uncultured Albimonas sp. | reverse complement strand
CCCGCCATTCGCCCCCCGCCCGCCGCCGGAAACGGCGCCCCCATGCGCCGCATCCGCCCCCGCGCCGCGAGCCGAACGCCCCCCACGGGCGCGCCAGCCGTCGCGGCGCTCCCCCCTGCGCCCTCTCGCGCCCTTGCCAGTCCGCCCGCGCGCGCGTATCGGGCGCCATGACGACCACGCGGCACGACCTCATCCTGATCGTGGACTTCGGCTCCCAGGTGACGCAGCTCATCGCGCGCCGCCTGCGGGAGAGCGGGGTCTACTGCGAGATCCACCCCTTCAACCAGCTCGACGGCGACGCGCTCGCCCGGCTGGCCCCGAAGGGCGTGATCCTTTCCGGAGGCCCCGCCTCCGTTCTCGACGCGGGCTCCCCGAGAGCCCCCGAGGCTCTCTGGTCCCTGGGCGTTCCCGTCCTGGGCATCTGCTACGGCCAGCAGACCATGGTCGAGCAGCTGGGCGGCAAGGTCGCCCCGCATGACGTGCGCGAGTTCGGCCGCGCCTATCTCAACGTCGGCTCGAAACACCCGCTGTTCGAGGGCCTGGCCGAGGTCGGCGCCTCCGAGCAGGTGTGGATGTCCCACGGCGACTCGGTGGCCGAGATCCCGGACGGGTTCCAGATCATCGCCACCTCCCCCGGCGCCCCCTTCGCGGCGATCGCCGACGACGCGCGCCATTTCTATGCCGTGCAGTTCCACCCCGAGGTGCACCACACCCCGAACGGCAAGCTGATCCTCGCGAACTTCACCCACAAGATCTGCGGCCTGACCGGCGACTGGACCATGGCCGCCTACCGCGACGAGGCGATCGCCAAGATCCGCGCGCAGGTCGGCGACAGGAAGGTGATCTGCGGCCTGTCGGGCGGCGTGGACAGCTCGGTCGCCGCCGTCCTGATCCACGAGGCCATCGGCGACCAGCTGACCTGCGTCTTCGTCGACACCGGGATGATGCGCCTCAACGAGGCCGAGCAGGTCGTGACCCTGTTCCGCGACCACTACAACATTCCCCTCGTCGCGGCGGACGAGAGCGAGCTGTTCCTCGGCGAGCTCGAGGGCGTCACCGATCCCGAGCTGAAGCGCAAGACCATCGGCCGCCTGTTCATCGACGTCTTCGACAAGCACTCGGCCGAGGCCGGCGGCGCCGACTTCCTCGCCCAGGGCACGCTCTACCCCGACGTGATCGAGAGCGTCAGCTTCTCCGGCGGCCCCTCGGTGACGATCAAGAGCCACCACAACGTCGGCGGCCTGCCCGAGCACATGAAGATGCAGCTCGTCGAGCCCCTGCGCGAGCTCTTCAAGGACGAGGTCCGCGCCCTTGGCCGCGAACTGGGCCTGCCCGAGAGCTTCATCGGCCGCCACCCCTTCCCCGGCCCGGGTCTCGCGATCCGCTGCCCCGGCGAGGTGACGCGGGCGAAGCTCGACACCCTGCGCAAGGCCGACGCGATCTACCTCGACCAGATCCGCAAGCACGGTCTCTACGACGAGATCTGGCAGGCCTTCGCCGTCCTGCTGCCGGTGCAGACGGTGGGCGTGATGGGCGACGGGCGCACCTACGAATCGGTGCTGGCGCTGCGCGCGGTGACCTCGGTCGACGGCATGACCGCCGACTACTACCCCTTCCCGCACGAGTTCCTGGGCGAGACCGCCACCCGCATCATCGGCGAGGTGAAGGGCGTCAACCGCGTGGTCTACGACGTGACCTCCAAGCCCCCCGGCACCATCGAGTGGGAGTGACCCCCCTTCCCCGGACCTGACCAGCGGCGCGACGGCCCCTCCGTCGCGCCG
>CAXGVP010000989.1:0-1785 GCA_964013055.1 uncultured Albimonas sp. | reverse complement strand
CCGCACCCGCGCCGGCCTGGTGCTGCGCGCGGTGGGCGAAAACCACGACGCGGCGCACGCCATCGGCTACAGGGTCGTCGCGATCCGCACCGCGGCGATCCTGTTCGGGGGCGCCTGCGCCGGGGTGGGCGGCGCCTATCTCAGCCTCGTCGCCTCGCCGCTCTGGGTCGAGGGGATGACGGCGGGGCGTGGGTGGATCGCGCTGGCGATCGTGGTCTTCGCCTCGTGGAAGCCGTGGCGGGCGGTGCTGGGCGCCTACATCTTCGGCGGCGTGTCCATCGCCCAGCTGAACCTGCAGGCGCTCGGCGTCGCGATCGAGTCCCAGTATCTCTCGATGACCCCCTATCTCGTGACCATCGTGGTGCTGGTGATCATCTCGGCCGACAAGCGGCGCGCGCGGATGAATGCGCCCGCCTGCCTCGGGCGGCCGTTCTTCGCGGCGGGGTGAGAGCCCGGCGCTGCGGCGCCGCAAGATGAACCGTGACGGGCCGGGAAAGCCTCGTTATCGTCCCGCGCAGGGAATGACCGAACAACCCCGAGGGAGTTGCAGCACCATGGAAAGAAGAACGTTTCTCGCCGGCCTCGGCGCCACCGCCGCGGCCTCGACGCTGGGGCTCGGCCGGGCCATGGCGCAGGATCCGCTGAAGGTCGGGTTCATCTACGTCGGGCCGATCGGCGACTTCGGCTGGTCCTACCAGCACGACCAGGGCCGGCTCGCGGTCGAGGAGGAATACGGCGACAAGGTCCAGACCTCGTATCTGGAATCCGTGCCCGAGGGGCCGGACGCCGAGCGCGCCCTGCGCCAGATGGCGCAGTCGGGCCACGGCCTGATCTTCACCACCTCGTTCGGCTACATGAACCCGACGCTGAAGGTGGCCAAGCAGTTCCCGCAGGTGAAGTTCGAGCACGCCACCGGCTACAAGCGCGACGCCAACGTGGCCACCTACGGCTCGCGCTTCTACGAGGGGCGCGCGGTGATCGGGACCATCGCCGGGCGGATGACCAAGTCGAACACCATCGGCTACATCGCCTCCTTCCCGATCCCCGAGGTCGTGCGCGGCATCAACGCGGCGTTCCTGGCGGCGAAGGCCGTGAACCCCGACGTCAAGATCAAGATCATCTGGGTCAACACCTGGTTCGACCCGGGCAAGGAGGCCGACGCCGCCAACGCCCTGATCGAGCAGGGCTGCGACGTGATCATGCAGCATACCGACAGCCCCGCCCCGGTGACCATCGCCGAGGAGAAGGGGATCTTCGCCTTCGGCCAGGCCTCGGACATGAAGGAGTTCGGGCCGACCGCGCGGCTGAGCTCGATCATCGACGACTGGGCGCCCTACTACATCGAGCGCGTGAGCAAGGTGATCGACGGGACCTGGGAGTCGACCGACACCTGGAAGGGCATCTCCTCGGGCATGGTGAAGATCGGCGACTACAACAACGTCCCCGAGGAGGTCGCCGCCGAGGCCGACGCGATCAAGGACGGCATCGTGGCGGGGACGCACCACCCGTTCACCGGCCCGATCAAGAAGCAGGACGGCTCGGACTGGCTCGCCGAGGGCGAGACGGCCGACGACGGCACGCTGCTGGGCATGAACTTCTATGTCGAGGGCGTGGACGGCGAACTGCCGAGCTGATCGCGCGCGCCGGCGAGACGAAACGGGCCCGGGCGGCGACGCCCGGGCCCGTTTTCTTGCGTGCCGCCCGCGTCCAACCGCCGACCCGTGAAGCGCAACGCCCGCGGCGCTCCCAAGCCCGCCCGCAGGGCGCCCGTGGGCCGGGGAGCCG
>CAXGVP010000988.1:0-1794 GCA_964013055.1 uncultured Albimonas sp. | reverse complement strand
CCGTCGTGCTCTCGGGCCATGCGGCCACGCCGGGCGTGCAGGGGCGCCGCCTGCCGGGCGCGGAGATCGCGGCCCTGGGGCGCGGCCTCGCGGCGGCGGGCGTGCTGGAGACCTGCGCCGGCGTCCTGACCGGCTATCCCGGCGCGGCGGAGGCGGCCGAGGCGGTGGCCGGGATCGTCGAGGCGGCGAAGGCGGCGCGGCCCGGCGCGCTCTACCTGTGCGACCCGGTGCTGGGGGACGACGGGCCGGGCCTCTACCTGCCCGCCGAGGTCGGCGAGATCTATCGCGCCCGGCTGCTGCCGCGGGCGGACGTGGCGATGCCCAACCGCTTCGAGCTGGGTTGGCTGACGGGGCGGCCGGTGGGCTCGCTCGAGGAGATCCGCTCGGCGGCGCGTGCGTTGCGGGCGCTGGGGCCGCGGGCGGTGATCGTGACCTCGGTTCCGGTGGAGGGCGGCGTGGGGCTGCTGAGCGAGACGGCGCAGGGCGCCTGGCTCTCGGCGACGCCGCGGGTGGGGCGGGCGCTGAACGGGGGGGGGATTTCGTGGCGGCGCTGGCGATGGCGGCCCTGCTGAGGGGGCGGACGGCGCCGGAGGCTGCGGCCCGCGCGGCGGGGGCGGCCTGGGCGGCGGCGACGGCGGCCGAGCGGATGGGGCGCGACGACATGCCGGTGGTGCTGGCGCAGGACGCGTGGCGCGGCGCGGCGCCGGCCGAGATCGTGGCGCTGGGGTGAGGAGGCGCCCTGCGGGCGGGCTTGGCGGGGCCAGCGCGTTGGGGGAGGTCGGGAGGGACTGGTAGGGGGAGCCTCCGGCGGGCTCCGGACTCACCCGGGAACAGGCCCCGCGCCTGTTCCCCGGATCCGTCCATCGCGTCCGATGCCTGAGCGACTCGCCCGAGGGGGTCAAGGACAAGCCGCGCAAGCGCGGTCGCTGCGCGATCCCTGACCCCCTCGGACGAGTCGCTCCTACGGCATCCGCGATGGACGGCTCCGGGGAACAGGCGCTTTGCGAGGGCTGGCGGGCGGTGCGCCGGGGCGCGCTGGCCGGCGGGGGGCGCCGGCGGCGCGGGGGCTGTCAGGGTCGGGGCGCGTCAGGGGAGGAGCTGGCCGGAGAGCCAGGCGCGGGCGGGCTCGGAGGCGGGGGCGGCGAGGAGCTCGGCGGTCGGTCCGGTCTCGTGGTCGCGGCCGCGGTGGATGAAGATCGTGCGCTCGGCCAGGCGCGCGGCGTGCAGCGGGTCGGAGGTGGCGAGCAGGACCGCGACGTCCTCGGCGGCGGCCCGGCGCACCAGGGCGTCGAGATCGGCGGCGGCGCGGGGGTCGAGGCCGGCCGCCGGCTCGTCGAGGAGCAGCAGGCCGGGGCTGGCGGCGAGGGCGCGTGCGAGGACCAGGCGGCGGGCCTCGCCGCGCGGCAGGCTGCGCGCGGGACGGTCGGAGAGCGCGGCGAGGGCGGCGAGCGAGAGCAGCGCCTCGATGCGGGCCGGCCGCTCGCGCCGGCGGACGCGGGCGGCGCGCAGGGCGTGGTCGAGGTTGGCGCGCACCGAGCGGCGCAGCAGCGCGGCGCCCCGCGGCGCCAGGGCGGTGGCGGGCGTGAGCGCGTGCACCTCGCCGAGGTCGAGGGGGACGAGGCCCGCCAGCACCTCCAGCGCCAGGGTCTTGCCGGCGCCGCGGGGGCCGAGCAGCGCCGTCACGCCGCGGCCGGGCAGGCGCAGGGTCAGCCCGTCGAGCAGGCGGCGGCCGCCATGCAGCACCACCGCGCCGTCGAGGGCGGGCGGCGGCTCGGGCAGGGGCTGGCGGCGGGG
>CAXGVP010000987.1:0-1794 GCA_964013055.1 uncultured Albimonas sp. | reverse complement strand
GCGATCCTGCGCGCCATGGGGGCGGAGGCGCTGATCGGCCTCAGCCTGGGGATGGCGGCGCGGCTGATGGTGATGTCGCTGCAGTTGGCGGGAACCATCGCGGGGCAGTCGACCTCGGTCGCCCAGATCGCCGGCGCGCAGGTGACGCCCGACCCGATGCCGGCCATCGGCGGGTTGCTGACGGTCGGCGGCATCGCGCTGGCGATGGTGCTGGAGCTGCCGACCAAGGCCGCGATCCTGATCCTGCGCTCCTACCAGGTCGTGCCGATGGCGGCCCTGCCCCTGCCCGGCGACATCGCGCAATGGGGCGTGGGGCGGGCGGGGGCGGCGTTCGCGCTGGCCTTCTCGCTGGCGGCGCCGTTCGTGGTCGCCTCCTTCGCCTACAACCTGGCGCTGGGGGCGCTGAACCGGGCGATGCCGCAGCTGATGGTGGCCTTCGTCGGCGCGCCGGCGATCACCATGGGCGCGCTGCTGATCCTGTGGATCGGCGCGCCGGAGATGCTCGCCCACTGGGCCGGGCGCCTCGACGAGGCGCTGGCGATCCCGTTCGGGAGCCCATGAGATGGCCGGAGGCGGCGACGAGAGCGCGGAAAAGACCCACGAGCCGACGCCGAAGAAGCTCGAGGACGCGCGCCGCAAGGGCGAGGTCGCCAAGTCCACCGACGTGGGGGTGGCCGCGATCTACATCGCCATGCTGGTCACGGTGGGGGCCTTCGGCGGCCAGGCGGCGCTGAGCTCGGGCGAGGCGCTGATGGGGTTCCTGGCCAACCCCGACCTGCTGGCGGGGCGGATCATCGGGCCGGGCGGCGCGGCGCTGTCGGCGCAGGCGGTGGCGCAGGCGGTGGCGCCGACGCTGCCGTTCCTGCTGGCGCCCTTCGTGGCGGCGGTGCTCGCCTATGCCGCGCAGATGGCGATCGTCTTCGCGCCCTCGAAGCTGGCGCCCAAGGTCTCGCGCATCGATCCGGTCGCGAACGCGGGCAACAAGTTCGGCCCCACGGGCCTGGCGGAGTTCGCCAAGTCCACGATCAAGCTGATCGCCATCGCCATCATCCTGGCGCTGTTCATGATCGCCGAGGCCGACCGGATCACCGCGCTGGTGCGCGCCGATCCGCTGGCGATCGGGCCAGAGATGGTGCGCGTCGGCGTGGCGCTGCTGTCGACGATCACGGCGGTGGCGGTGGTGATCGCGGCGGCCGACCTGCTGTGGCAGCGCTTCGACCATGCCCGCAAGAACCGGATGTCCTTCCAGGAGCTGAAGGAGGAGATGAAGGACAGCGAGGGCGACCCCTACCAGAAGGCCGAGCGGCGCCGGCGGGCCGAGAAGATCGCCACCAACCGGATGATGGCCGAGGTGCCCAACGCCGACGTGGTGGTGGTGAACCCCACCCATGTCGCGGTGGCGCTGAAGTGGTCGCGCAGGCCGGGCTCGGCGCCCGAGTGCGTGGCCAAGGGCGAGGACGCGGTGGCGCTGGCGATCCGCGAGAAGGCCGAGGCCTCGGGCGTGCCGATCCACCACGATCCCCCCACCGCCCGCGCCCTGCACGCGACGGTGGAGATCGGCCAGGAGATCGCGCCCGAGCACTACAAGGCCGTGGCCGCCGCGATCCGCTATGCCGAGAAGATGCGGGCGCTGGCCCGCGAGAAGGGCTGGGGCTGAGCCATGGGCAAGCGGGTCAAGGCGCTGGCGAAGCTGGCGGAACTGGCGCGGATCGCGGAGCTGGCGCGCCTCGCGCGGCTGGCGGAGGAGGCCCGCGCCCGCGACACGGCCGCCGCAGCCGCCGCCGCTGCTGCTGC
>CAXGVP010000986.1:0-1804 GCA_964013055.1 uncultured Albimonas sp. | reverse complement strand
CGGCGCGGCGGCGCTCTCGGCCGCGCTCGATGCGCTGGGCCTGCCTGCGGTGATGCGCGGGCCCGGCGGTCTCTCGGCCAACGCCGCTGCGCGCAGGATCGCGCCCGCGCTCGAGGATCTCGATCCCGCCGCGGCCGCGCCCCCCGACGCGCTGGTCTCGGGCGACGGCGCGGCCCTGCGTGGCCTGCCCCTGCCCACCGCCCTGCGCGCCCGCCTGGGCGCCGAGCCGGGGCCCGAGGCCGGGCGCCTGGGCTGGCTGCTGATGCCCGGCGACGCGCGCCCGCGCGCGCCGGGGCTCGACCTGCTCGACCGGCTGCCGGTGGCGGTGGCGCGGCTGGGGATCGACGGGGTGCTGATCTCGGCCAACGAACGCGCCCGCCGCCTGCTCGGCCCCGGCGCGGTCGCCGGCGCCAGGTTCGAACGCCTGGCCGAGGGCCTGGGCCGCGCCATCTCCGAGCGCATCTCCGAGGCCGCCCGCGGCCGCTCCACCGGCCGGGCCGAGATCGCCCGGGGCCGCCGCGACGACCGCGAGACCTTCCTGCAGCTCTCCTTCTCCCGGATCGAGGAGGACGGCCGCCCCACCGTCGTCGCGGTGATGAGCGACGCGACCGAGCTCAAGACGCTCGAGGCCCAGTTCGTGCAGAGCCAGAAGATGCAGGCCGTCGGCCAGCTCGCCGGCGGGGTCGCCCATGATTTCAACAACCTGCTGACCGCGATCGCCGGCCACACCGACCTGCTGCTGATGCGCCACGACGCCTCGGACGGCGACCATTCGGACCTGATGCAGATCCGCCAGAACTCCAACCGCGCCGCCGCCCTGGTGCGCCAGATGCTGGCCTTCTCGCGCAAGCAGACCCTGCAGCCCAGGACCACCGACCTCGTGGCCACGCTGACCGAGCTCAGCCACCTGTTGAACCGCCTGCTGGGCGAGAAGGTGCGCCTGAAGCTCGAACACGGCGAGAATCTCGGCCTGGTGCGCGTGGACGAGCGGCAGTTCGAGCAGGTGGTGATGAACCTGGTGGTCAACGCCCGCGACGCGATGCCCGCGGGGGGCGAGGTGCGCGTGCGCTCCCGCAACATCCGCTTCGACGAGGAATTCCGCCGCGACCGCGCGGTGCTGCCCGCCGGCGACTACGTGGCGATCGAGGTCTCGGACCAGGGCCAGGGCATCCCCCCCGACCGCATCGGCCAGATCTTCGAGCCGTTCTACACCACCAAGAAACCCGGCGAGGGCACGGGCCTGGGCCTCTCGACCGCCTATGGCATCGTCAAGCAGACCGGCGGCTTCATCTTCGCCGACAGCCCGCCGGGCTCGGGCGCGGTGTTCACCGTCTACCTCCCCCGGCTCGAGGGCGAGGTCGGCGCGCCGCGCATGACCCTGCCGGCCGACGCCGACGCCCGCCGCGTGGCCGAGACCCCGGCCGAGGGCGTGGTGCTGCTGGTCGAGGACGAGGCGCCCGTGCGCTCCTTCGCGACCCGCGCGCTGGGGCTGCGCGGCTACCAGGTGGTCGAGGCCGAGAACGCCGAGGAGGCGCTGGAGATCCTGGAGGATCCCGATTTCCACGTCGACGTGATCGTCTCGGACGTGGTGATGCCGGGGCTCGACGGCCCCAGCTGGGTGAAGACCGCGCGCGAGACCCGGCCCGACGTGGCCGTCGTCTTCGTCTCCGGCTACGCCGAGGGCGCCTTCCGCCGCAACCTCGAGGGGCTGCGCGACTTCGTGTTCCTGCCCAAGCCCTACTCGCTCGCCGACCTCTCCGCCGCGATCCGCGAGGCCCAGGGCGACCGCGTCGCCGCCTGACCC
>CAXGVP010000985.1:0-1807 GCA_964013055.1 uncultured Albimonas sp. | reverse complement strand
GGCCCCGACGCCCGCCACCGGTCGCCCTTGCCGGAGGAGACGCGCACAGCGGTCCCCGCCGCGCGCCTTCGCGCGGCGCCGGAGGCTCCCGGCCTCCGGGCGCGCCCCCGGCGCGCAGGACCGCGGGGCCCGCCCCATGCGCCGCCGCGGGATCGAGCCACCGCCGCGCCACGCGCCTCCCCCGCCTGCCGCCAACACCCGCGCCGGAACCAGACGCGCCCCCGCCGCCAGGCCCCGACGCCCGCCACCGGGCGCCCCTGCCGGAGGAGACGCGCATAGCGGTCCCCGCCGCGCGCCTTCGCGCGGCGCCGGAGGCCCATGGCCTCCGGGCGCGCCTCAGGCGCGCAGGACCGCGGGGTCCGCCCCATGCGCCCCGCCCGGCCGACCCCGGGCGCGGCCTCGCAGGGTCCGGCGCCGCTTGGCATCGGGCCCGCGCGCCTCTACCTCTGGCCCCCGCAACCGGAGGACCGCAGATGCCGCTCGCCGACGACGACCTGGAGCGCTACGCCCGCCATATCGTGCTGCGCGAGATCGGCGGACCCGGTCAGCAGGCGCTGATCGGGGCGAAGGTCGCCGTGGTGGGGGCCGGGGGGCTGGGCTCCCCGGCGCTGCTGTATCTCGCCGCCGCCGGGGTCGGCACGATCGCCGTCATCGACGACGACCGGGTGAGCCTGTCGAACCTGCAACGCCAGGTCCTGCACCGCGACCGCGACGTCGGCCGGCCCAAGGTCGACAGCGCCGTCGACACGCTGGGCGCCCTCAACCCCTCGGTGCGCATCGTCCCGCGCGAGCTGCGCCTCGCCCCCGGCAACGCCCGCGAGGTCCTCGACGGCCACGACCTCGTGCTCGACGGCTGCGACGGGTTCGAGACCCGCCGCCTGGTCAACGAGACCTGCGCCGCCCTGCGCATCCCCCTCGTTTCCGGGGCCATCGGCCGCTGGGAGGGCCAGGTCTCGGTGTTCCGCCCCTGGCTGGGCGGCCCCTGCTACGCCTGCCTGTTCCCGCAGGCGCCGACCCCCGACCAGGTCCCCGCCTGCGCCGAGGCGGGCGTGCTCGGCGCGCTGGCCGGCACGATCGGCAGCCTGATGGCCTCCGAGGCGGTGAAGCTGATCGTGGGGGCGGGCGAGCCGCTGGACGGACGCCTGCTGCTGTGGGACGCGCTCGACGCCGAGGCGCGCACCATCGGCGTGAAGAAGCGCCCCGGCTGCCCGGTCTGCGCGGGCCTCGAGGCGCCTCAGCTGTAGGGATCGACCTCGGGGTCGCGCGGGGCCATCCGCGCCCGGCGCAGCGCCGAGACGTCGGCCTTGCCGTCGCCGCGGCGGATCTCCGGATCGCGACGCGCGCCGCGCGGACCGCTCGCGGCGGCGCGTCCGCTGGTCGCCACATAGAGGAAGAATACCACCGCGATCCCGCACAGGATCAGGCCGACCTCGCCGGTGTAGACCTTGCCCATCGCCCCGTCGAGCGAGAGCCCGCCGCCGCCGCCCGGCGCCGCGCTGGTCCCGCCTCCCGTCAGTTGCGACAGCGACGACGCCACGGCCGTGCCCCCTCCCCAAAAGGGTCCCGCCCGAGTCGCGCGGCGGAACAACAGAGCGTCCCAGTATTGATTGAAAACCTGCACAGTCAAGAATCATGACATGGACTGTTTCTTAATGGGACATTCAGTTCATGTTCAGGCACTTGCGGGACGCCACGTCACCCCTGGGCTTCCTCTGCGGCGCCCTTCCGGTTGCGCCCGAGGGCCCGCGACTCGCCCCCGCGGCGCCGAATCCCCCAACGCGAACGGCCCGCCCCGGGGTCTCCGGGG
>CAXGVP010000984.1:0-1807 GCA_964013055.1 uncultured Albimonas sp. | reverse complement strand
ATGGCCGCGACCGCGCCGGCCGGGCGGCCGGGAAACCGTCGCGCCGCCCGCAGCGCGACCGTCCCCGGAACGGAGACGTTGCGTCGCCCTTCGGACGCCTTGTCGTTGCAGCGAAAGCGGTTAGGTGTGGACCAACGAAATCTGGCCGCGTCCCGTCCGGGCCGGCAAGAGCAAGGGATCTCCGCCATGCTGCGCCTCGCCGTCGTCACCGCCTCCACCCGCCCGGGCCGCATCGGTCCCTCGATCGCCGACTGGATCGCGAAGGAGGCCCGCGCCCATGGCGGCTTCGAGGTCAGCGAGGTCGACATCGCCGACTTCGACCTGCCCGTCTACGACGAGCCCAAGCACCCGCGGATGCAGGACTATCAGCACGAGCACACGAAGAAATGGGCCGCGGCCATCGACGCCGCCGACGCCTATGTGTTCGTGACCCCGGAATACAACTACGGCCCCACGCCCGCGCTGCTGAACGCCTTCACGTTCCTTGCGAAGGAGTGGGGCCGCAAGGTCTGCGCCTTCGTCTCCTACGGCGGCGTCTCGGGCGGGATCCGCGGCGTGCAGGCGACCAAGCCGATCTTCTCGACCGCCAACATGATGTGCCTGCCCCAGCAGGTGACGATTCCCTTCGTCTTCGGCCAGCTGGAGGACGGGGCGTTCACCGCCTCCGAGCCCAACAAGGAGGCCGTGGGCCCGATGCTCGACGAGCTCGCCGCCTGGGCCGGCGCGCTGAAGACGATCCGCTGAGCGCACCCCGCGGGCGGCCCCGGCGGCCGCCCGCGCTGGCCATGCGGGCCCGGGCCGGCTAGGACGGCGCAAGACCGCGCCCGTCGCGCGCAGCGCCAGGACCCGCCCGAGCCCGTGACCGAGCCCCCGCAGACCCCCCCCACCTCCGACCCGCTTCGCCCCGACGCCGTGATGGCGCCCCCGAAGACGGCGAAGGAGGCGAAGCGCCAGTCCCGCCGCCTGCGCGCGCAGGAGCGCTGGGAAAGCGCGCTGGAGACGCCCGGCGCCCGCCTGCGCGCCTGGCTCGACATGCTCTTCGCCGACCATGGGGTGATCCGGGCGGTCTATCTCAACCTGCATCCCGTGGGCGGGGAGGCGTTCCGCGCCGCCCAGCCCCTGCCCGGCCAGATCGCCCGCCTTGCGCGGCGCGAGGGGCTCAAGGCCGTGATCTCCCTGCGCGGCGGGGTCCTGCACGGCTCCTACCCGCTGGAGCGGGAGGTCTGCGAGCGCGAGGGCCTGGTCTTCACCCGCGCGGTCCTGCGTTCGCGCGGGTTGCCCAGCCGGGAGGAGTTCGCCGCCGTCGAGACGCTGATCGCCGAGACGCCGACCCCCGTGCTCTTCCACTGCAAGTCGGGCGCGGACCGGGCGGGCTTCATGGCGGCCCTGTGGATGGTGCTGCGCGAGGGCAGGACCGCGGCCGAGGCCTCAGGGCAGCTGTCGCTGCGCTACGGGCACCTGTCGAAAGGGCCGACGGGCGTGCTGGACCGCTTCTTCGCCGAGGCCGCCGCGGCGGAGTCGCGCGGCGTGCCGTTCCGCACCTGGATCGAGACCGGATACGACCGCGAGGCCATCGAGGCCGCCCACCGCGCCAGCGCCCGGAAGGGCTGGCTGTCGCGGGCCGCAGGCTGGATCACCGACCGGCTGCTGCGCCGCGAATGACCCTGCCGGCGCCTCCGCCTGCCGGCGGCCCGGGCGGGACGCCCCGCCTTGCGGCCCCGGCCGGCTGATCCGCCGGCGACGTCGTCAGGTTGATAGCCCGGCGGTTGCGCCGTCAGGCCGGTCGCCCTGCTGCTGCGCGGAGACG
>CAXGVP010000983.1:0-1820 GCA_964013055.1 uncultured Albimonas sp. | reverse complement strand
CGGAGGCGGGCGCCGCCTCCCAGAGCGCAAGCCTGACAAGGTCGCCGACGGCGCCTGCCGGGGGCCGGCCGACCGCGGGGCGCGCGGCCCTCCCGAGCCGCGGATGCAGCGCCTGGCGGGCGCCCCCCGCGGCCAACCGCGGCGCCCCGACGCCCCCCTTCGGCTTTTACTGTCGCCTCCGAGCCGCTACCTCTTAGGCGCCGAAGCGAAACCGGAGCCCAGAATGACCCGCATCGTCGACTTCCTCGTGGAGATCCTGGAGCGGATCGGGCGGTTCTTCGGCCTCCGCCGCAAGACCGACCCCAACGATCCCTTCGCCGATCCCAACCGCGGCGCCTTCCGGCGCATCCTGGGCGCGCTGCCGGCGATCCTGGTGATCCTCGCGATCGTCTACGTGGGCGTGCTGTTCTGGCGGTTCTGCTTCTACCCGGGCATGGACATCGCCTATCCCCAGCGGGTGATCCCGCAGGAAGGCGTGGTGCTGGACCGCCCCGAGGTCACCACCCCCGACACCGCGCAGACCGAGCCCGGCGGCTCGACCACGGCCAGCGCCGATTCCGGCCTGCCGGCGGGCGACACCAGCGCGGCCGGCAACTCCGACCCGCGGACCTGCGCGCACTCGCGCATCGTGCAGATGCAGGTCGGGCTGCTGGATCTGATGGTCAACCAGAACCCCTGGGTCCCCGGCGACCCGCAGTACCGGCTGGGCTTCTTCGGCCTGCTCGACTTCGCCGACACGCCCTGGTTCGACAACAAGGCCGCCATGCAGACCGGCATGCTGACGGTGGTGCGGCGGGTGTCGCTGGACCTCGCCGACACGCTGGGGCGCGTGCGCGGCACCTCCGAGGCCGACCCCGACCTGCAGGCCGCCCAGGGCCGGCTGCGGGTGAACGAGCGGGCCTGGGTGCTCAACAACCCGTTCGACCCGCAGCTGCAGACGGTGATGGAGGGGGCCGAGCAGTCCTATCGCGGCGCGATCCCGCTCTACCAGAAGTACAACGACCGTCTGGGCGCCTGCGACGCGCTGTTCGACGTGCGCCGCGACAACCTGCGCACGCTGATCGACCGGCTGGCGGCGGACCTCGGCTCGATGGCCTCGCGGCTCAACACCCGCTCCAAGGCGAAGGAGTGGTCGGTCGAGCAGAAGGCCTTCGTCGACGCCGGCGGCAACAACTCGGGCTATTTCGACTTCCACGCCGACAACCTGTTCCACGAGGCCCGCGGCGAGCTGTTCGCCCTGCATGGCGTGCTGCAGGCGGTGCGCCAGGACTTCGCGCGGACCATCGAGGTCTCGGACCTGCGCCAGGTCTGGGACCGGATGGAGGCGCATATCGCCGAGGGCGTGCGCCTCGATCCGATGATCGTGGCCAACGGGCGCGAGGACGGCACGCTGACCCCCGACCACCTCTCGGTGATGGGCGAGAAGCTGCTGCGCGCGCGGGCCAACATGGTCGAGCTTCGCGACATCCTCGACCGCTGAGGCGGGGCCGGGGGGGCTGCGGCTCGACCCCGGCCGGCGACTCGGGCAGGGTGAACAGGGGCCGTCCGCGCGTGCGGGCGGCCCGCGTCGGGTGTGACCGCGCGTATCGGAGGGCGGGTCGAAGATGGCGAGCACCGAGGCCGATCCGCGGCGGCTCCGCAGCGTGCGCGGCGCGCAGGTCAGCGTCGCGGTCTCGTTCCTGCTGCTGATCGCGCTGGCGGCGCACGGCCTGACGCTGGGCTTGGGCGAGGAGCTCGGCCCGGACGCGCGGATGGCCGACCGGCTCGAGGCTCTGGCCGCGCGCACCTGCCTGGGGCGGAACGGCCGCCTGAAGGACCTG
>CAXGVP010000982.1:0-1824 GCA_964013055.1 uncultured Albimonas sp. | reverse complement strand
CGTAACTATAGCCGCTTGGCCAGGTGGTCTAGAAGGGCCGCGAGCGTCTCCTCGTTGGCCTCCGGGACCGCCATGGCCGCCTGCCCCGGCCAGCCCGTGTCTTTCCATTCGACGCCCGCGAAGTGGCGGGAGGACTCGTACCGGGGCAACACGTGGAAGTGGTAGTGTCGGTCCTTCATCATAAGCAGCAGGTAGTTGATCTTGTCGAACTGGAACGCCGCACTCAGGGCACCCTCAAGCCTCCCAACGACCTCCGGGAACTCCCGCAACTCGTCGGCGCTCAGCTCCGCCCCGCTGATGAAATTGCGGTTGGCCGCCAGCACCAGCGCCCCGTCGGCCGCGCGCACCAGGCCCAGCTGGCGGCGCCCGGCGCCGCAGTCGGAGGGGCAGTCGCCGGTCAGCTCGCACAGCACGTCGACCACGCGCGCCTCGAAGCGCGCCGTCTCCTCGCCCGCCAGGCCCCAGGATTCGGCCTGGCTGCCGGCGGAGAACGGGCCCTCCTGCGCCGACGCCGGCGCGGCGAGCGCGGCGAGCAGGCCCGCCAGCACCGCCGCGAAGGCGCCGCGCGCGCGGCCGGCACGCGGCCTGCGGCGCGCAGCCAGGGGGAGGGCCGCCGACGAGGCGCCGACAGGGGGCGCGCCGATCGGGCCCGGGGCTCTGGTGACGGCGGCGGCAGCGGCGACTGCCGCGGCCGGGAGACGGGAGACCTCGCCGGAGGCCGCAGAGGCGGCGGGGGCGCGCGACTCCAGGGGCCGCAGCCTGAGGGCCCGCAACCTGGGGACCGACCACCTTGCGGCCTGCGGCCTGGCGACCTGCGCCATGGAGGCCTGCGGCATGGGGGCCGGGGCGGCGGGGGGCAGGGCGCTCATTCCTGCGGCTCCGGGATCGCGAAGGGGGGGACCACGCCGTAGTCCTCGTGGCTGTGGTTGGGGGTTCCGCGGTTGGCCACCACCTCCTCGACGATGATGTAGGCGATGCCGTCGCGGCGGTGCAGGAGGCCGTCGGCGACGACCCGGTCGGACTGGAGCTCGAGGATCGTGTCCCCCCCCGCGACCGCGTCCGAGCCCTGCCACTTCAGCACCATGTAGACCTCGCCGTCATCGCCCAGCAGGCCGACCGGGATGCCGCCGGCCGCGCACCACATGGCGCAGGTGTGGTGGGCCGAGCCGGTCACCGCCTCCGGCCCCCCCATCACGCCCGAGAGATAACACCAGGTGTCGATGATCTCGCCCTCGACCCTCACCCGCTCGCCGGCCTGGGGCGCCGCCTGCGCCGGGAGCGTCGCGCAGAGCGGCGCGGCCAGCGCCAGCGCCAGCCGCCCGGCGGTCCGCGTCCTCGCGGCGATGGAACCCATGGCGACCATGTCTCGCCTCCCTCCGCTCCGGGGCTCCGTCGCCCCCTGCGTCACCCTAGCCGCTGGCCGGGGCCCGTGTCCTCACATGCTCGCGCGCGGGGCGCGAGACGCCGGATTGCGGGGGAGCGACGGCCCGTCCTCGCCGCCCGTCGCCCGGGCCGTGAGGGATGAACCCGGCGCCAGACCGGGCGGTCCCGCCGCCTGGCGCCGCATCCCTGGACCGCCATCTCCCCGCCCGCAGGCGCCGCCCACCGGTTCCGCACCGGCCCCCTGACCGAGCCGTCGGACCCCGATCCTTTCGCGCATCCGACCCGGCGAGGCGGCGCGCCTCGGCCCGGAGCTGCGTGAGGCGCATCGCTACGGCTGCGTCAGCCCCATGGCAGCCTGATCGCGGCCCTGGCCCCCAGCGCCACGAGCTGCGCCCGGCCGGCGGGCGGGCCCGAGGCTATCGGCACGCCGCCTGCCGACCC
>CAXGVP010000981.1:0-1826 GCA_964013055.1 uncultured Albimonas sp. | reverse complement strand
GTAATCGCGAGCCCGGTCGTGCCGATGCCCACGCTGGCGCTTGCGATCGAGCTGGCGGGGGCGCCCTGTTCGGTGCGCTCGGCCGCGAAGGGATCGGAGGCTTTCGCGCAGATGCGTCAGGACAATTTTCCGGCCCTGACGGTCCCGGTCCTGCGTTTCGACGACGGGGCGATGGTCTGGGAAAGTCTTTCGATCATCGAGGAACTTGGCGCACGGTATTCAGACGCGCCGCTGTGGCCGCAGGACCCTGTGGCGCGGGCGGCGGCGCGCTCGCTGGCGGGGGAGATGCACGCGGGCTTCCGGGCGCTGCGCACGGCCTGCCCGATGAACCTCGAGCGGCGGTATGCGGGCTTCGCGCCCTCGCTCGAGGTGCTGGAGGAGGTGTCCCGGATCGAGACGCTCTGGACCTGGGCGGCGGAGCGGTTCGGGGGCGAGGGACCGTGGCTGTTCGGCCCCCGGCCCTGCGCGGCGGACGCGATGTTCGCCCCCGTGATCGCGCGGTTCGTGACCTACGGGCTGGGCGAGTCCGAGGTCACCGTCCGCCTTCAGGAGGCGCTTTACGCCTGGGGCCCGTTCCGGCGCTGGCGCGCGATGGGCGTGGCGGAAACAAGGCGAATCGATGAGTACGAGATGGACCTGCCCGAGGCCCGGCGATTCGGCCCGACCCCGCGCGAGGCGCGAATCGCGGACCCCGGGGCGCGGGCGATGAACGCGGTCTGCCCCTGCTCGGGCCGCCCGACGGCGGCGGACTCGCTGGCCGAGATCGAGGGGCGGGTGATCGGCTTCTGCACCCCGTTCTGCCGGGACAGGTCGGTGGCCGACGCCGACGCCTGGCCGACGCTGGCGCCGCTGCTGGCCTGAGGGCGCGCTTCGCGACGGGGACGCGGGACCTCCGCCCAGCCCGCCGCGGCGGCGCAGCGGAGGGGGCCGGCCCTCGGCGGCAGCATCGCTGCGGCTGTCCGGCTGCTTCGCGGGTGCGCGCCTTCGGCTGTGCCGCCGTTGCGCGCCTTCGGCAGTCCTGCGGTTGCGCGCCCCCGGCTGTGCCGCGGTTGCGCGCCTCCGGCAGTGCCGCAGTTGCGCGCCTTCGGCAGTGCCGCAGTTGCGCGCCTTCGGCGCGGCGGGGGCGGGCGAACGGCCCACCCGCCCGCCCCCGTCCGCCCGCCCCCGCGGGGCGTCAGGCGTCGGGATAGACCACCCGCGTGAGGTAGAGCCCGTCGGGCGGCGCCACGGGCCCGCAGGCGGCGCGGTCCCGCGCCTCCAGCGCCTGCTGCACCCGGTCGGACGTCCAGGCGCCGGCGCCCACCCGCTCCAGCGTGCCGACCAGGCTGCGGACCTGGTTGTGCAGGAAGCTGCGCGCCCGCAGGTGGAACGAGACGCCCTCCGCCGTCGCCTCGACCTCGAAGGCGTCCAGCGTCTTCACCGGCGACTTCGCCTGGCACATCGTCGAGCGGAAGGTGGTGAAGTCATGCCGCCCGACCAGCCGCGCCGCCGCCTCGCGCATCGCCTCGAGGTCGAGCGGCCCCGAAACCCGCCACGCCAGCCCCCTGGTCAGCGTCAGCGGCGCCCGGCGCACGGCGACGCGGTAGGTGTAGCGTCGCTCGATCGCGTCGAAGCGGGCGTGGAAGTCGTCGGAGGCGCGCTCGGCGGCGACCACGGCGACGGGGGCGGGCTTCAGGTGCCAGTTCACCGCCTCGGACAGGCGGAACGGCTCCCAGTCCTTCGCCATGTCGCAATGGCAGACCTGGCCCGTGGCATGCACGCCCGCATCCGTCCGCCCGGCGCCGCCGATGCCGGGCGCGTCGGGCTCCAGCCGCCGCAGCGCCTCC
>CAXGVP010000980.1:0-1826 GCA_964013055.1 uncultured Albimonas sp. | reverse complement strand
GGTGAACAGGGCGCGGGCCTTGTTCACCGTCTCCTCGATCTCGGCCTGCGGATCGCTGTCGTAGACCACGCCCCCGCCGGCCTGGATGTACATCTTGCCGTCCTTCACCACCGAGGTGCGCAGCGCGATGCACATGTCCATCTCGTCGGCGCCGGAGATATAGCCCACGCCGCCCGCATAGACCCCGCGCTTCTCGCTCTCCAGCTCGTCGATGATCTGCATCGCCCGAACCTTCGGCGCGCCCGAGACGGTGCCCGCCGGCAGGCCCGCCAGCAGCGCCCCCAGCGCGTCGATGTCCTCGCGCAGCTCCCCCTCGACGTTGGAGACGATGTGCATGACGTGGGAATAGCGCTCGACCGTGAACTGCGCCGTGGGATGCACGGTGCCGATCTTCGCCACCCGGCCCACGTCGTTGCGGCCCAGATCCAGAAGCATCAGGTGCTCGGCCCGCTCCTTGGCGTCGGCGAGCAGTTCGGCCTCCAGCGCCAGGTCCTCCTCCTCCGTCGCGCCGCGCTTGCGGGTGCCGGCGATGGGGCGGATGGTGACCGTGCCGCCGCGCACCCGCACCAGGATTTCCGGCGAGGCGCCCACCACCTGGAAGTCCCCGAAGTTGAAGAAGAACATGTAGGGGCTGGGATTGGTCCGCCGCAGCGCGCGATACAGCGCGAAGGGCGGCAGCGGAAAATCGAGCGTCCATCTTTGCGAGGGGACGACCTGGAAGATGTCGCCGGCGCGGATGTATTCCTTCGCCGTCTCGACCATCTGCGCATAGCGCTCGGGCGAGGTGTTGGAGACCGGCTCCCCGATCTCGCGCAGGTCGCCGTCGGCGTGGCCGGTGCCCACCGCGCGGTCGAGGTCCATCACCGCGTCCGACAGCCGCTCGGCCGCGCGCGAGTAGGCGGCGCGCGCGTTGGCGGCGTCGCCGGGGCGCACAGGCGTGACGAAGGTCACCTCGTCCTTCACCGCGTCGACGGCCGCCACGATCGTCGGGCGCATCATCACCGCGTCGGGCACGCCCAGCGGATCGGGGTTGGTCTGGGGGATCTTCTCCACCTGGCCGATCATCTCGTAGCCCAGATAGCCGAACAGCCCCGCCATCCCCGGCGGCAGGCCGCGCGGCAGATCCACCCGGCTCTCGTCCAGCACGGCGCGCAGGCTGTCGAGCGGCGGGCGCGCGTCCGGCTCGAACGCCTCGGCGTCCCAGCGGGCGGAGCGGTTGATCTCCGCCTTGTCGCCCCGGCAGCGCCAGATCAGGTCGGGCTTGAAGCCGATGAAGCTGTAGCGGCCGCGGGTGTCGCCGCCGGTGACGCTCTCGAGCATGAAGCTGTCCCGGCGCGCCTGGGTCAGCTTCAGCATCAGCGAGACGGGCGTCTCCAGGTCGGCGGGGATGGTGCAGTAGACCGCGACGTTGCGGCCCTCGGAATAGGCCGTCTCGAAGGCGGCGAAATCGGGCTGGATCTGCATCTGGGCGGGTCTCGCGAAGCGGGCGGAGCGGTGGAGGGCGTCCGGCCCGTCCCGCGCTCCCCCCTCCCGCGGGAGGGGGGCCTCGTCGGTGGGGCCGGAGGCGCCGTCAGCGGATCGAGTTGATCGCGCGGTCCATCGCCTGCGGGTTGTACTGAGGCGCCAGCCGCTCCTGCACGGCGGCGGCGTAATAGACGTAGAGGTCGTTGGCGACCGACTGGTCCAGCGCCTCGCGCCATCGCTCGACGAGCTCGGCGCCCTGACCCTGGTCGAGATCCGCGGGGATCGCCTCCACCAGCTGCACCAGCGCCACGCCGTCGGCCGAGGGGACCACGGCGGCGGCGCCGGTCTCGGCGCGCGACAGC
>CAXGVP010000979.1:0-1827 GCA_964013055.1 uncultured Albimonas sp. | reverse complement strand
GCGCCGCTCCGGCGGCCCCGCCGGCGCGGAGGGCGCGCGTCGTGCCCGGGGACGTGGATGGCGGACGGAGGGCCGCCCCTCCCTCGGCGCCGGAGCGGGAGGAGGGCGCAGCCTCTCGGCCCAGCCAGGCCATGCCGGCCCGGCGTCGGCGGCTTTCCTCTGCAACGGCCCCGTGGGGGCGAAGGGCGAGCGCCTCGCCGCTCCAGAGACGCGCGAGCGGGCAGGGCGAATGCGCTCCTCCGGCGGGCGGGCGTCCGGACGCCCCGTCGCTTCCGCGGGCCCGTCGTCGGGCCGGGCGTTGACTTCGCGCGGCGCCTGCGGCTTCGTGCGCCCCACGCCAGCCCTCGTCGCCAGCCTCCCCCCCCTCCGCCCGCGCCCCGCAGGGCGCGGCCCGGCTCGCGAGGCGCACCATGGCGAACCCCAACCCCCTTCTCGCCGCCATCGACGAGGGCGTCGCCCTCGCCGACCCCCACGTGACCGTCTACTTCGCCCGCGACGGCGAGCGGATGGACATCGCCACCCAGCAGGGCGACTGGTCCGCCTACGCCCGCGCCCAGGCGATGGCCGCGCTCGACGCCTACGCCGCCGTCTCGGGCCTGACCTTCGAGGAGGTCCAGGACCCCGCCGCCGCCGACTTCCGGCTGGCAAGCTCGCAGGCCGGCGGCGCCTCGCTGGGCTTCATGAACGGGCCGGACCCCGCCTACGGCTCGGCCCAGGGCATCGGCTGGTTCAACGCCGAACCCTACTGGAGCGGGGCCCGCGCGGGGATGCTCTCGCCCGGGGCCTACATGTTCACCATCTTCCTGCACGAATTCGGCCACGGCCTCGGCCTCGCCCATCCCCACGACGCGACCGGGGGCTCGACCGTGATGCCCCCGATCGGCGAGGGCCCGGGCTCCGAGGGGCTGGGCCTCGACCAGGGCGTCTACACGGTGATGACCTACAACGACGGCTGGCCCGAGGCGCCCGAGGGCCTGCCCGAGAGCCGCGCCTGGGGCTGGAACCTGGGCCCCTCGGCGCTCGACATCGCGGTGATCCAGGAGAAATACGGCGCCAACCCCGAGACCGGCGCCGGCGACGACCGCTACCGCCTGCCGTCGGCGAACGAGGCCGGGACCGGCTACCTCGCGATCTGGGACGCGGGCGGCGAGGACCTGATCTTCCACAGGGGCCGCCGCGACGCGGTCATCGACCTGCGCGCCGCCACGCTGGCGGCGGAGGAGGGCGGCGGCGGCCGGGTCAGCCACGCCGAGGGCATCCACGGCGGCTTCACCCTCGCCCACGGGGTGAGCATCGAGCGCGCCTCCGGCGCCCGCGGCGACGACCGGATCACGGGGAACGCCGCCGACAACCTGCTCAAGGGCGGCAGGGGCGCCGACCGGCTGATCGGCGGGGAGGGCGACGACCGTCTGCTGGGCGGCAAGGGCGCCGACCGCCTGCTGGGCGGAAAGGGCGACGACCGCCTGTCAGGCGGTCCCGGCCGCGACCGGCTGACCGGCGGCGAGGGCGCCGACGTCTTCGTGCTGGCCCCCGGCGAGGGCCGGACGGTGGCGACGGACCTCGGCCCCGACGACCGGCTCGACCTGCGCGCCTTCGGCTACGCGGGGTTCGAGGCGCTCGCCGCCGACCTCGCGGCCCGCGGCGACCGGACGGTGCTGAAGGGCGACGGGGCGACGCTGGCGCTGCTCGACGTCGCGCCGGAGGAGATCGCCCCGGACATGGTCCTGCTCTGAGGCGCCCACGCCCGGCCCGCGATCGGGCCGGACGCCCCCGGGCGAAGGCCGTGCCGTGCCGCGGCCGTCCGGCCCCGCCGCGACCGCCTCCCCC
>CAXGVP010000978.1:0-1835 GCA_964013055.1 uncultured Albimonas sp. | reverse complement strand
GACCGGGCGCCAGTCGGCGGCCTCGAGCGCGCCGCGCCAGGCGTCGCCGGCGCGCGCGGCGGCCAGCGCCTCGAAGGCGGCGAGCAGCCCGGGGGTGGCCGCCGCCACCGCGATCAGCCGGTGCAGGGCGCCGTCCCACAGCTCGCGCGCGTCCATGTCTCCGGCCGAAAGCTCGCGCCGGGCGCACAGGCGCATCAGGCGGATGTCCTCGGGGCGCGCGCGCAGGGCGGCGAGGGCGGCGAGCTCCGGCTCCAGCCGCAGCCGCGCCTCGAGAATGCCGCCCACCGGGGTCAGCGGGGTCGTGCGCCGGTCGGGAAGGTTCACGAAGATCGCGTCGGCGCGGTTGCGCCAGACCACGCCCTCGGCCTCCAGCACCTCCAGCGCGCGGCGCAGGGCCTGGCGGCTGCAGCCAAGGCGTTTCTGGAGCGTGGGCTCGGAGGGCAGGCGGCCGTCCGGCCGCTCCACCCCCGCGGCGAGCAGCCCGCGCAGCGCGGCGAGCGCCAGGCCGGAGTGCTTCGGCTCGCCACCGGCGTCCGTGATGGTCACCAACCCCGTCCCTCTCCCGCTCCTGCGCGCGATTCCCTCGCGCGCCGCGGAAATGTGCCGAGCGGGGAAGCGGCGTGAAACCACTACGTGGGTCGGCCGCCCGCTCCGCGTCAGGATTGTGACAGTGAAGCCACGTTCAGGAAGATGGCGGGACCGCCGCCCCCCTGGCCGGACGGCGAGGGCCCGGGCGTCCGCTCGTCGTCCTGGGGGGCGGGGGCCATGTCGGGCAGCGGCGGTCCGGGCTGGCGGTCGGTCACCCGCGCGGGATCGACCGAGGCGCTGGCCGCCCCCGCGGCCACGACCAGCACCGAAAGCAGCCCGATCGCGCCCCCCCGCCCGCCAAGGCGACTCGCGGGGCGGCGCGGCGATGGCGGGAGCAGGGGCGGGAGCGGGGGCATCTCGATCCTCCTCGTCGGTCGCGAAGCGTTGGACGAGGAGGATGCGCGCGATTGGTTTACGCCCGGTTGCCGCGCCTCAGCGCGCGCCCGCCGCGAAGGCCCGCGCCAGGGCCGCCACCGCGCAGGAGGCGAGCCGCGCCTTGGGCCCGTCGGCGCGCGAAGTCAGCACGATCGGCGCCCGCGCGCCCATCACCACGCCCGCCGCCTCGGCGTGGGCGATGTAGCTCAGCTCCTTGGCGATCATGTTGCCGGCGTCGAGGTTGGGGGCGATCAGCACCTCGGCCTGGCCGGCGACCAGGCTCTTGATCCCCTTGGTGCGCGCCGCGCCCAGGTCGACGGCGTTGTCCATCGCCAGCGGCCCGTCCACCAGACCGCCGGTGATCTGGCCCCGCTCGGCCATCTTCGAGAGCAGCGCGGCGTCGACCGAGGACGGGATCGCCGGGTTCACGATCTCGACCGCCGAGAGCACGCCGACCTTCGGCAGTTCGATGCCGATGGCGCGGGCCACGTCGATGGCGTTGCGCACGATGTCGGCCTTGGTCTCGAGGTCGGGGGCGATATTGATCGCCGCGTCCGAGATCAGCAGCGGATGCGGCAGCCCCGGCACGTCCATCACGAAGACATGGGTCAGCCGTCGCCCCGCCCGCAGCCCGCGGTCGCGGTCCAGCACCGCGCGCAGCAGGTCGTCGGTGTGCAGCGCGCCCTTCATCAGCGCCGTCGCGCGCCCCTCGCGCACCAGCATGGCCGAGGTCTCGGCGGCCTCGCGGTGGCTAAGCGCCGCGACGATCTCGATCCCGTCGAGCGAGGCGCCCAGCTCCGCCGCCGCGGCGGCGATCCTGGCGGGATCGCCCACCAGGATCGGCGTCGCCAGCCCCGCCGCCGCGGCCTCCA
>CAXGVP010000977.1:0-1836 GCA_964013055.1 uncultured Albimonas sp. | reverse complement strand
GGGGAGACCGCGCCTCCGCCCGCCCCACGGGGCGCCCCGGGCTCGACCCGGGGCCTCCTCCCGGCCGCCGCCCCCGCGCCGTCCGCGACCTCTCTCGCCCGAGGACCCCATGACCCGTTTCATCGCCCAGCGCCTGCTGGCCGCCCTGGTCACGGTCTGGATCGCCACCATCGCCGTGACCCTGCTGGTCCACGTCGTGCCCGGCGATCCGGTGCGGATCATGTACGGCAGCTTCCAGACCACCCCCGAGGAACTGGAGGCGATCCGCGTCCGGCTTGGCCTCGATCAGCCGATCTGGGTGCAATACGCGAAGTATCTGGGCCGGCTGCTGCAGGGGGACCTGGGGCGCTCGATCGTGGGCGACCAGCCGGTGCTCGACATCCTGCTGGTGCGGTTCCCGATGACGCTGGCGCTGGCCATGGCGAGCCTGGCCATCGCCATCGCGGTGGGGATGAGCCTGGGGTTCCTCGCGGCCTACAAGCGGGGGACCTGGGTGGATGCGGGGGCGATGATCCTCGCCATCGTGGGGGTCTCGATGCCCCATTTCTGGCTGGGGCTGCTGCTGCTGTTCCTGTTCGCGCTGACCCTGCAGTGGCTGCCGGTGGCGGGCGGCGACTGGATGAGCCTGATCCTGCCCGCGCTGACGCTGGGGCTCGCCAACGCGGCGGTGCTGGCGCGGATGACGCGGTCCGCGATGATCGACATCTTCGACCAGGATTTCGTGCGCACCGCCCGCGCCAAGGGCCTGCCGCAGACGCTGGTGCTGTATCGCCATGCGCTGCGCTCGGGGCTGGTGCCGATCGTGGCGATGCTGGGTCTGCAGTTCGCCTACCTGATGGGCGGCGCGATCGTGGTCGAGAACGTCTTCGCCTGGAACGGGGTCGGGCGGCTCGCCATCGAGGCGGTCTTCGCCCGCGACTATCCCCTGATCCAGGGCTTCATCCTGTTCTTCGCGACCGTCGTGGCGCTGGCCTCGGTCGTCGTCGACGTCGCCTACGCCTTCCTCGACCCCCGGATCCGGTATTCCTGATGACGACAGAGACCCTGGACCCCCACGCCGGCGCCGCCCCCACGGCCTCCGCCCGCCCCAAGCCGCGCAGTTTTTTCAATGCGCTGGTCCGCTCTCCCTCCGGCCTGATCGGGCTGGCGATCGTCGGGCTGCTGGTGGTCTGCGCCCTGACCGCGCCGATCATCGCCCCGCACGATCCTTTGCGCATGGCCGCGGGGCCGCGGCTTCAGCCCCCCACCTGGGACTACTGGATGGGCACCGACGACTTCGGGCGCGACGTGCTCTCGCGCATCCTCTACGGCGCGCAGCTGACGCTGCAGATCGGAGTGATCGCGGTGGGGATCTCGCTGACCTGCGGGCTGCTGCTGGGGCTGGTGGCGGGCTATTCCTCGGGCTGGACCGAGCGGGTGCTGATGCGGCTGGTGGACGTGCTGTTCTCCTTCACCGAGATCGTCATCGCGCTGGCCTGCCTCGCCATCTTCGGGGTCGGCCTGACCAACGCCATGATCGCCATCGGCATCGCCTCGATCCCCTTCTACGCGCGCGTCACGCATTCCGTGGTGCTGGTGGAGAAGGGAAAGCCGTATTTCGAGGCCGCCACGGCCGCCGGCGCCGGCCACCTGCGGCTGATCTTCGTGCACCTGCTGCCCAACGTCGTGCCCACCCTGATCGTGGTGGGCACGCTGGGCGTCTCCACCGCCGTGCTGGCGGCGGCGGGGCTGTCGTTCCTCGGGCTCGGCGCGCAGCCGCCGGAGCCGGAGTGGGGCTTCATGCTCTCGGCCTCGCGCGACCTGATCTCGCGGGCGCCGTGGATGATGATCTTTCCC
>CAXGVP010000976.1:0-1839 GCA_964013055.1 uncultured Albimonas sp. | reverse complement strand
TTCGTGGTCGAAGTCGCGACCAACGGCCGCGATGGTCTGGTCCAAGCGGTCGCCGGCGACTACGACGTCGCGGTGATCGATTGCATGCTGCCAGAAGTTGACGGCATCGCCATCGTCACTGCGATGCGCCGCGCCGGACGGGTCACGCCGGTGCTTTTCCTGAGTGCAAAGGGCGAAATTGCCGACCGAGTCGCCGGGCTGGAAGCCGGCCGCCTCGGCCGGGCTGTCGGGGGTCACCGCGCCCACCACGGGGGGAATCGCGGCGGCCGTCTCGACCTCCAGCACCTCGCCCCCGCGCACCACGGTCACCGCGAAGCGCTCGCGTCCCGGCTGCGCGTCGGAGGCGGCCGCGAAGGCGCGGGAGATGTCCGAGAAGCTCTCGACCTGGGTCCCCTCGACCATCAGCACCTCGTCGCCGACCTGCAGGGGATCCATCCCCTCGGCCGCCACCCAGGCGCTCTCGTCCATCGTGCCGATCACCGGCCGGTCCGAGCCGGTGCCGATCGCCAGCGCCAGCCCCGCATAGATCCCGATCGAGAGGATGAAGTTGAACCCCGGCCCCGCCGCCACCGCCAGCGCCCGCTTCCACAGCGCCGCCCCGGGGAAGGAGCGGGCCTTCTGCGCCTCGCTCATGTTCTCGAGCTCATGGAGGTCCGCGCGCGCAGAGGCCGCGTCCCCGTCGCCCAGGAACTTCACGTAGCCCCCCAGCGGCAGGACGGCCAGCCGCCAGCGGGTGCCGCGCCGGTCGGTCCAGTGGAACAGCTCCTTGCCGAAGCCGATCGAGAACACCTCGGCGTGGATCCCGCACCAGCGCGCCACGATGTAGTGGCCGTACTCGTGGATGAAGACCACCACGCCCAGCACCACGAGGAACGAGGCGATGGCGAAGCCGACGCCGCCGACGCTCGACAGCAGGGAGAACGCGTCCATGGGACCTCCTGAGAGCGCGCACCGGATCACGGGCGCAGCATATGAACAGCCGTCAATCTAGGCGATGACCGCCCCTTTTCCCAGACCGGAGGCGCGGAACCGCCGTGCGATGCGCTCCCCCGCCGCGGCCCGGGCCTGCGCGTCCATCGCGAACACGTCGTCGAGCGAGCCCGCAGCCGCGAAGGGCGACAGGGCCGAGAGCACCTCCTCGACCACCTGCGCCATGCCCATGAAGGGCAGGCGGCGGTCCATGAACGCCTCCAGCGCCGCCTCCTTGGCCGCGTTCAGCGCGCAGCCGGCGAGCCCGCCCGCCTCCATCGCCTCGCGCGCCAGGCGCAGGGCGGGGAAGCGCACCGGATCGGGGGCGCGGAACTCCAGCGAGCCGATGGCGGCGAGGTCCAGCCGCTCCACCGGCAGCGGCGCGCGGGCGGGGTGGTGGAAGGCGTGGCCGATGGCGTGGCGCATGTCCGGCGCGCCCATCTGCGCCAGCACCGCGCCGTCGACATAGGCCACCATGGAATGCACGATGGACTGCGGGTGCACCAGCACCTCGACCTGGTCGGGGCGCAGCGCGAAGAGATGCATCGCCTCGATCATCTCCAGCCCCTTGTTGAACATCGAGGCGCTGTCGATCGAGATCTTCGCCCCCATGTCCCAGTTGGGATGGGCGACGGCCTCCTCGGGCGTGGCCGCCTCGATCCGCTCGGCCGGCCAGTCGCGGAACGGCCCGCCCGAGGCGGTCAGCAGGATCTTCTCGACCGCCGCCCGGTTCGGCCGGTCCAGCACCTGGAAGATGGCGTTGTGCTCGCTGTCGACGGGCAGCAGCTCGGCCCCGGCGCGGGCGGCTTCCTCGATGAACAGGGCGCCGGCCGAGACCAGGCATTCCTTGTTGGCCAGCGCCAGCGTGCG
>CAXGVP010000975.1:0-1840 GCA_964013055.1 uncultured Albimonas sp. | reverse complement strand
GGGGGCGGGGCGGCGGTCGTCCTTCGCGGCGCCGCGGGCCTTGAGCGCGTCCTTGCGCAGCTGCAGGCCGCGCTCTCCGCGCAGCACCGGGCGGGCGTCCTCGGTCAGCCGCCAGCCGCCGGTCTGGCCGTCGACCGCGGCCAGGCCCAGCGCCAGCAGCTGGCGCAGGATCGCGCGCCAGGCGTTGCGGTCGAACTCCTTGCCGATGCCGAAGACCGAGAGGCGGTCGTGGCCCAGCCGCTCGGCCCGCTCGTTGGTCTTGGCGAGCAGGACGTCGACGACATGCTCGACCCCGAAGCGCTCGCCGGTGCGGTAGATGGCCGAGAGGGCCTTCTGCGCGGCGACCGCGCCGTCGAAGAGCTCGGGCGGCTTGCGGCAGAGATCGCAGTTGCCGCAGGGCTCGGGCCGAGCCTCGCCAAAGTAGGCGAGCAGGGTCTGGCGGCGGCAGCCGGGGGCCTCGGCCAGCGCCAGCAGGGCGTTGAGGCGCTGGTGGTCGGCGCGCTTGCGCTCCTCGGGGGCCTGGGATTCGTCGATCTGCAGGCGGCGGAGCTTGATGTCCTCGACCCCGTAGAGGGTGAAGGTGTCGGCGGGGGCGCCGTCGCGCCCCGCTCTACCGATCTCCTGGTAGTAGGCCTCGACGGACTTGGGCAGGTCGGCGTGGGCCACGAAGCGGATGTCGGGCTTGTCCACGCCCATGCCGAAGGCGACGGTGGCGCAGATCACCATGCCGTCTTCGCGGCTGAAGCGGTCCTGGGTGTGGGAGCGCGTCTCGGCGTCGAGGCCGGCGTGGTAGGGCAGGGCGTCGAAGCCCTCGGCGCGCAGGGCGGTGGCCAGCACCTCGCACTTGTTGCGCGAGCCCGCGTAGACGATGCCGGAACGGCCGCGGCGGGGGATCACGAAGTCCAGCAGCTGCTTGCGGGGCGAGGCCTTGGCCTCGAAGGCGAGGTAGAGGTTGGGGCGGTCGAAGCCGCGCAGGAAGACGGCGGGGGCGGCGGGGTCCTCGCCTTCATCCGTCAGCGGGGCGTCGTCGTGGTCGAAGAGGCGGCGCAGGATTTCCGCGCGGGTTTCCTCGTCGGCGGTGGCGGTGAAGGCGGCGGTCTGGATATTGCCGAGCGCGGCGCGCAGTTCGCCAATTCGAAGATAGTCGGGGCGGAAGTCGTGGCCCCATTGGGAGACGCAGTGCGCCTCGTCGATGGCCAGCAGCGAGATCGGCAGGCGGGAGAGGAGCTGGCGGGAGGAGGCCAGGCGCTCGGGCGCCAGGTAAAGGAGCTTCAGGGCGCCGCGGTCGATCGCCGCGAAGATGCGCTCGTTGTCCTCGGGGGTGTTGGCGGAGGTGAGGGCGCCGGCCTCGACGCCGGCCTCGCGCAGGCCCGCCACCTGATCGCGCATCAGGGCGATGAGGGGGGAGACGACCAGGGTCACGCCGTCGCGAGCCAGCGCGGGCAGCTGGTAGCACAGCGACTTGCCGCCGCCGGTGGGCATGATCGCGAGCACGTCGCGCCCGTTCTGGATGGCGGAGACGATCTCCTCCTGGCCGGGGCGGAAGGCGTCGAAGCCGAAGACGGATTTCAGGAGCGTCTCGGGACTGGGCATGGGATCGGGCGCGGACCTGGATGCTGCTGCGGGGATCGGGGCGCAGAGTATCGGGGCGGGCGCGGGAAGGCGAGAGGGGGGAGGGGCGGGATCGCAGGGACGGAG
The DNA here is from genome assembly GCA_964013055.1 of uncultured Albimonas sp. Classification (GTDB taxonomy): domain Bacteria; phylum Pseudomonadota; class Alphaproteobacteria; order Rhodobacterales; family Rhodobacteraceae; genus Albimonas. The sequence goes on along the minus strand of CAXGVP010000975.1, from coordinate 142 downwards.
GCGCCCTGCGGGCGGGCTTGGCCTGCGCCCGCTGCGCGGGCGGGCGGGCTGGCGCCCGCAGAGGGGCTTCTGGAACTCTCCCAAGAACAAGCCGCGCCTGTCCTCCGGAGCCGTCCGTCGCTTCTGGCCTGCCTGAGCGACT
>CAXGVP010000974.1:0-1840 GCA_964013055.1 uncultured Albimonas sp. | reverse complement strand
GCGAGGCGCGAGGCGCGAGGCGCGAGGCGCGAGGCGCGAGGCGCGAGGCGCGAGGCGCGAGGATGGGCGGGCCGGAGGTCGGCCTCGCCGAGCGGGGCGTGTCGGCGCGGGCAGGCCCGGGGGCGTCGGGCGGGCGACGCAAGCGGCGCGGCGGCGACGGGGCCCGTGGCCCCTGCCGGGGGGCGCGGCTCAGTAGGTGCGGATCAGGCCGACGAGGCGGCCCTGGATCGAGACCTGGTCGGCGCGGAACAGGCGGGTCTCGTAGGCGGGGTTGGCGGCCTCGAGCGCGATCATGCCGTTCTGGCGGCGCAGGCGCTTGAGGGTGGCCTCCTCGTCCTCCACCAGCGCCACGACGATGTCGCCGTTCTCGGCCGTGTCCTGGCGCTGGATCACCACCAGGTCGCCGTCGTGGATCCCGGCGTCGATCATCGAATCGCCCTTCACCTGCAGCGCGTAGTGGTCGCGGCCGCGGCGCAGCATGCCGGCGGGGACGCCGATGTCCCGCTCCTGGTGCTGGATCGCCGAGATCGGCGTGCCGGCGGCGATGCGGCCCATCAGCGGGACCGTGCCGAACTCCGCCTCCGGGTAGGGGGGCAGGGCCGGGGCGGGCTTGCCGGCGCCGCCCTCGATCACCTTGGGCGCGAAGGCCGGGGGAAGCTCGCCCAGGCTCTCGGGCAGCTTCACGATCTCGATCGCGCGGGCGCGGTGGGCGAGGCGGCGGATGAAGCCCCGCTCCTCCAGCGCCGTGATCAGGCGGTGGATGCCGGACTTGGAGCGCAGGTCCAGCGCCTCCTTCATCTCGTCGAAGGACGGGGAGACGCCGTCGCGCTGCACACGCTCATGTATGAAGCGCAGAAGGTCGAGCTGCTTGCGGGTCAGCATCCGTCACGGTCCTCCCAAAGCCGCCACGATCACGGTCCGTTCCGCGTCGCGGCATGGATTGAGCGCCGCAAAGGCGCAGCCATGGCCTCAAGTTCTACATACGTTCCCGTTTTGTGTCAACCATCGCGTTATGGTCGCCTAATGAAACGGAACACCGCCCGGGCCGGAAAATCACAGGGGGATGACCTCGATCTCCTCGCCCGCCGCCATCGCGGGGGCGTTCGGGGGCAGCACGGCCAGCGCGTCCGCCTCGGCCAGCACCGAGAGCAGCGAGCTGTCCTGGCGACCCAGCACCCGCACGCCGAGACCGTCGGGACCGGGTTCGAGCCGGGCGCGGGCGAAATGCTCGCGCGAGCCGTTGGCGCCGACCCCCTCCCGCAGGCGGGCCGGCAGGCGGCGGGGCGCGGCGCCGGGCAGGCCCGACAGCGCGTCGACCGCCGGCAGCAGGAACAGCTGCGCGCAGACCATGGCCGAGACCGGGTTGCCGGGCAGGCCCAGCAGCGGCCGCCCGCCGGGCAGGCGGCCGGCCATCAACGGCTTGCCCGGCCGCATGTTCACCTTCCAGAAGTCGAGCGACAGGCCCGCCTCGGCCGCCGCGCGGCTCACCAGGTCGTGGTCGCCGACCGAGGCGCCGCCGAGCGTCACCACCATGTCCGCATCCGCCGCCGCCGCGAAGGCCTCGGCGAGGCTCTGCATCGTGTCGCGCGCGATGGGCGCCAGCCGCGGCGCGGCCCCGCGCGCGGCCAGCAGCGCGTGCAGCCCGTAGCTGTTGGAGCTGACGATCTGGTCGGGGCCCGGGGTCTGGCCGGGCTCCACCAGCTCGTCGCCGGTGGCGAGGATCGCCACGACCGGGCGGCGCAGGACCTCGACCTCGGGCAGGTTCATCGCGGCCAGAAGGGAGATGTCGCGCGGGGTCAGGCGGCGGGGGGCCGACAGGGCGGCGCCTTGGGAGAAATCG
>CAXGVP010000973.1:0-1842 GCA_964013055.1 uncultured Albimonas sp. | reverse complement strand
CGAGCCGGCGGGCCTGCGCGGCGACGATCACCCTCGGCGCGCCGGGCTCGAGCAGCGGGTCGGGGTCGCCCACGTCGCCGCCGGCGTCGTCCTGGGCGGCGATCACCTCGGCCAGCCCGAGGTCGATCTCGATCTCGTCCATCCGCGCCGCCGCGTCCGCCCGGCCCCCCGCAGCGACCGCGAGCAGCATCCGGTAGGCCTCCGACGGCTCCGACCAGGCGATCATGTCGGCCAGCTGCACCGTGGCGTCGGGGTCGCCCGCCTCGACCAGCGGCTGCAGCAGGCGACGGGCGAGGGTCGGGGACTTGGGCGCGCCGCGACCCTCGGCCAGCGCCTCGGCCAGGGCGCGCCGCCGCTCGGGCGACAGCGACTCGGGGTCGTCGCGCGCCTGGCGCACCTCGGCGGGGCTGGCGGCGCTCTCGGGCGGGGGATCGCTCTCGTCGGGCAGGCGCACCTGCACCGAGGCGAGCAGCGCGCGGGGATCGTCGAACAGGTCCGTCTCCAGCCACAGCTCGTCCTGGGGCACGATCTCGACCTCCATCGCCCCGCCCTCGGAGGCGAGGCGCGCGGCCTGGGCGGCGAGACGGTCGGCAAGCTCCCGCGTCTCCTCGGGCAGCGCCTCGGACTCGGCGGGGGCCAGGACGTCGGTCAGGCCGCCGCGGAACAGCTCGCCCAGCGCCTCCGGGTCGGCGTCGTAGCCCGCCAGCCGCACCACGCGCGCGATCAGCCCCCGCTCGTCCACCCGGATCGCCAGCCGATCGAACCGCGCCGAGGGCAGCGGCGCCGAGCGCGAGAACCCCGGGTTCACCGGCCAGAAATAGCCCAGGTCCAGCTCCATGCGCAGGTCCAGCGCGTCGGGCGCGCCGATGGCGAGATCGGCGGTCAGCGCCGAGGAGCTCGGGTCGTAGGTCAGCCGCAGGTCGAGCCCGTCGATCTCGATCCGCTCATAGCCCGCCCGCTCGGCCTCGGCCGCCAGCCATGGGGGCAGGCAATCGAGGCTCGCGGTCGCCTCATGCAGGCCCATCACCGTCTCGCCGGGGCCGGCGAGGGCGCCGGGAAACGCCTCGACCCGGCCGATATGGATCTCGCACCAGCCCTGCTCGACCGGGGGGGCGAGGTGGAGGCCGGAGATCATCACCTCCTCCCCGCCCGGCCCGATGGCGAGGCCGTCATAGGTGACGTCCATCGAGGAGCGCAGGGAGGAGAGGGCGAACTCCACCGCCAGCCGGATCGCCGGCTCGGACAGGTGGCCCAGCCCCAGCATGTCGAGCAGCCCCTGCCCCGCCGCCGGGCGGGGGGCGGCGGCGAGGCCGGCGGACAGGCAGGCGACGGCCGCGGTCGCGGCGAAACGGGGGGAGCGCTGCATTCTTCTCCTCATGCGTCGGCGCGCGCCGGACTGGGCGAGCGGTCGGGGCGAGCGGTCGGGGCGAGCGGTCGGGGCGCGGGCGTCCGTCGACAGGGTCGCCGCTGGCGAGGCGGCTTGCAACGACGAGCATGAGCGGAGGAATGGGACGGCGAAAGGGCGCCGGGGTGGCGCGAAACCGGGCGGGAGGCCGGGGGGAGCGGCGGGGAGGGGGACCGGCGGGCGCAGGGGATGCGCCCGCCGGGTCGGGTTCAGCCCTCCAGCGCCGCGACGCCCGGCAGGGTCTTGCCCTCGAGCCACTCGAGGAAGGCGCCGCCCGCGGTGGAGACGTAGGAGAATTTCGCCGCCGCCCCCGAGGCGTTCAGCGCGGCCACGGTGTCGCCGCCGCCCGCGACCGACAGCAGCCGGCCCGCCTCGGTCAGCTCGGCCGCCTTGGTGGCGGCGGCGTCGGTGGCGGCGGTGAAGGGCTCGGTCTCGAA
>CAXGVP010000972.1:0-1847 GCA_964013055.1 uncultured Albimonas sp. | reverse complement strand
GGCCGCCGCGGCCGCCGAGGCCGCGTCGTCGGAGAAGTCGCCGGTCACCTCGCTCGAGGAGCCGTTGTCGACGATCTCGGAGAGCTTGAGATACTTGGCCCGCTGCGCGCCGGTCTTCAGCTCGCCGTCGTTGATCACCTTGCCGTAGGCCTCGTAGGTGGCCGTGCCCGAGAACAGCTCCTCGGTCCCCGAGAGGCTGTTGATCCCGTCGGCGATGGAGGAGGCCCAGTTCACCCCCTTGGCCCGGCCCACCAGCGTGGCGAGGCCGGTGTCCTCGGCCACCAGGCGGATGTTCTGGTAGCTCTCCAGCGTGGCGTCGGCGCCGATCTCGATGACGTTGTCGGTCAGCAGGAAGGCGTTCGCGGTCAGGTTGTTGATCGGGATCGCCGAGCCCGCGAAGTTGTCGGTGCGCACCTCCATGGCGTGCGTGTCGGGACGCAGCCAGGCGTCGCCGCCGGTCGAGACGTTCAGGTCCCCGCCCGCGATCAGGTCGACGTCGGTCCCGAACACCACCTCGTTGAGCGGGCGGATGTCGGAGACGCCCACGCCGTTCGCCACCGTCGCCGCGCCGTAGGTCTCGGAGTTCGACTTGACGACGATGTCGGTCGAGGCGTTGGCCGTCAGGTCGACGTCGCCCTCGGTCTCCACGTCGGCGCTGTCGGCGATCTTCACCCGCGCCTGGAACGCCTTGGTCTCCAGCGTCGAGAAGGCGCCCGCCCCCGACAGCGCGCCCGCGGTCCACAGGTTGACCGTGTCGTGGTGCACGATCTCGTTGTAGGCGCTCATCGTCAGCGTGCCGGGGTCGAAGGCGGTGTCGGCGACGTCGACCTCGGCGTCGGTCCCGATGATCGACTTGGTCACGAAGGTCAGCTGGGTGTCGCTGTCGGCCGAGGCGAAGCCCGCGAGCCCGCCGGTGTCGCCCTCGATGTTGTCGCCCACGTCGGGCTTGTCGGCCTTGTTGGCCGAGGTGATCTCGACCGACTTGGCGTCGACGTCCGCGTTGGCGCCGATCTTCGCGATCACCCTCGAGACCACGTCATGCTCGATCTCGGCGCCCGCGCCGGCGAGGATGCCGACCGACAGCGCGTCGATCTCGGCCGAGAAGCGCGAGGCGTGGTCGGCCCCGATGATCAGCGCGCCGGAGCCTGCGCCGGTCAGGTCGACGTCGGCGTCGCCGACCTCGGCCCGCGTCTCGCCGTCGGTGTCGGTCTCGGCCCGCCCGGCGGCGTCGGCCACCAGGCCGCCGGAGCCGGTGATGACGTCCAGCAACTGCTCGTCGTCGCCGGTGGCGGTGATCTCGAGCGAGGCCGCGATCACGGTCGAGCCGTCCTCGACCCGGGCGAGGGTGTCCACCTCGGCGCGGGTCTGCGCCTCGGCCGAGCCGGCGCCGATCAGGCCCAGCGCGGCGGCGTAGGCGTCGGCCGCGAGGTCGACGTCGGACTTGGCGGTGATCTTCACGTCGCCGGCCGTCATCGTGCCGCCGGCATAGGTCGCGGAGGCGTCGCCCAGCACCCGCGCGTCGGCGCTGGTCGAGCTCGCGCCCACCAGCAGCCCCCCGCCCGAGGCGGTGGACTTGGCGTAGGCGTTCTCGCCCTCCAGGCTGCTCAGCAGGCGCGCGCGCACCTCGACGTCGCCGCCGGTCACCGTGCCGCCCAGGGTGGCGGTCGCGTCGGAGTCCACGTCCACGTCCGCGGTCGAGGACGCCATCGAGAACCCGGTCGAGACTGAGAAGCCGAAGGCCTCGGCCGCGCCGCCGGCGCGGCTGTCGGCGAAGACCTCGATCGTGTCGTCCACCCGCAGGTCGGCGTCGATCGCCTCGGCGACCACGTCGCCCAGCACGTCGACAC
>CAXGVP010000971.1:0-1848 GCA_964013055.1 uncultured Albimonas sp. | reverse complement strand
CGCGCCAGGCGAGGCAGCCGTCGCGGCGCCCCCCGCCGGCAGGCGGGGGCCCTGCGCCCGCTGCCCCTGGCCCGGAGCCCGGAGGATCAGGCCAGAGCCTTTTCCATGAAGACGCTGGAGCCGTTCTCGGCGTAGTCGCCGAAGGGGCCGCGGCGGACGTAGCCGGCGCGCTGGTAGGCGCGGATCGCCTCGGGGCTGTCCTCGCCGGTCTCGAGCCGCATCAGGGGCAGGCCGCGGGCCCGGGCCTCGGCCTCCAGCGCCTCGAGGATCGCGCCGGCCAGGCGCCGGCCCCGGCGGTCGGGGCGGGTGAACATCCGCTTCAGCTCCCCGTAGCCGCTGAGCGGCGCGAAGCCGCCGCAGGCGGCGGGCGCGCCCTCGGACCAGGCCACCACGAAGTGGACCTGCGCGTCGATCAGCTGCTGCGGCGAGAAGGCGAAGCGCACCTCGGGCGGGTAGATCGAAGCCAGTTCCGCCTCGCTGCCCGCGATCAGCGCCAGCGCCTCGGGCGCGGAGACGGGGGTGGGGCGCACCTCGACGACGGGCAGGGCGGGATCGGCGGTCATGGCGGCTCCTTGCAGGGGCGGGCTGGGGGGGGCGGTCTCGGCCTCCATCAGCCCCGGCGGGCGCGGGGCGTCAAGCGGGGGGTTGCCTCCTGCGCCCGGCGCGCCATTGTCGCGCTCCAGACGCCCCCGCCCGACACGCCCCCGCCCCCGGACGCCTCCGCCCGAGACCAGCCCGCCCCCGGACGCTCCCGCCCCCGGACGCTCCCGCCCGAGACGCCCCCGCCCGCCGCCCTTCCGATCCAGCCGACCGCGAGACCGCCATGCGCTATTTCCCCCTGTTCCTCGATCTGCGCGGCCGCTCGGTGGTGATCCGCGGCGGCGGCGAGACCGCGGCCCAGAAGGCGCGCCTGTTCCTGCGCACCGAGGCCGAGGTCACGGTGATGTGGCCGGAGCTCAACGAGGAGCTTGCGGGCTACGCGGCGCAGGGCCGCCTCGCCCACCTGCCCGCGCGCCGGGACTGGACGGCGATCGCGGGCGCCTACCTCGCCATCGGGGCCAGCGACGTGGACCCGGAGGGCGATGCGGAGCTCGCCGCGAAGGTCCGCCGCTGGGGGCGGGTGGTCAACATCGTCGACCGGCCGGAGCTGTGCACCGCGATCACGCCGGCCATCGTCGACCGCGACCCGCTGGTGGTCGCCATCGGCACCGAGGGCGTGGCCCCGGTGCTCGCCCAGCGGGTGAAGACCCTGACCGAGAGTTTTCTGAGCTCCGCCACCGGCCCATTCCTGGCGGGCCTCGCCGAGCTGCGGCCGCGGATGATGGAGACGCCGCTCCAGCCCAGCCCGCGGGCCTTCTGGAACTGGATCATGGACGGCCCCCGCCTGCGCGCCGAGGCGGGCGACGTCGACGGCGCGCTGGCCGAGGTCCGCGCCGCGGTGGACGAGGGCCGCGCCCCGATCTCCGTCGACGCGCGCCTGAGCCTGCTGGAACTGCCCGCCGAGGTCGACCTGATGCCGCTGCGCGCCGTGCGCCGGATGCAGGAGGCGGACCTTGTGGCGCATCCCGCCGACGCGCCCTCCGCCGCGCTGGAGCTGGCGAGGCGGGACGCCGAGCGCTCGGGCGCCGATCCCCTGGACCTCGACGCGATCCGCGAGGCGATGGCCGGGGGCGGCCGCGTCGCGGCGCTGGCGCGGTCGGAGGCGTTCACGCAGGCGCGGGAGACGCTCGCGGCGCTGGGCCAGCCGGTGGAGACGATCCGCGCCGGGGGCGCCGGGGACTGATCGGCCATCCGCGCGGCGCCGGCCCGGTGGGGGCGCGCGTCGCGCCGATCGGCGCCCCCGGGCCT
>CAXGVP010000970.1:0-1851 GCA_964013055.1 uncultured Albimonas sp. | reverse complement strand
TTGCCCGGGCTCCGCGGGCGAGCCGCGGGAGCGGGCGGACCGGGCGCTGCGGGGCGGCAGCGGGATCAGGCGGCCCGGGCGGCGGCGGAGACGGCGGCGCAGATGTCGTCGACGACGGCCTCGACCAGCAGCGGGTCCTCGCCCTCGGCCATCACGCGGATCAGGGGCTCGGTGCCGGACTTGCGGATCAGGACGCGGCCGGCGCCGTTCAGGCGCTGCTCGCCCGCGGCGATGGCGGCCTGGACGGGGGCGGCCTCGAGCGGCGCCTGGCCGGCGGAAAAGCGCACGTTCTTCAGGACCTGGGGCAGGGGCTGGAAGCGGGCGCAGGCCTCCGAGGCGCGGGAGCCGTCCTCGACCAGGGCGGCGAGGACCTGCAGCCCCGCCAGCAGCCCGTCGCCGGTTGTGGCGTGGTCGGACATCACGATATGGCCCGACTGCTCGCCGCCGAGGTTGTAGCCGCCGCGGCGCATCTCCTCGACCACGTAGCGGTCGCCCACCCTGGTGCGCAGCAGCTTCACGCCCTGGCTGGCCAGGCGCCGCTCCAGCCCGAGGTTCGACATCACGGTCGCCACCAGCGCGTTCCCCGCGAGGTGGCCGTCGCGCATCCAGCGCTCGGCGATCAGGCACATGATCTGGTCGCCGTCGACGACCTCTCCGCGCTCGTCCACCAGGATCAGGCGGTCGGCGTCGCCGTCGAGCGCGAGGCCGAGGTCCGCGCCATGGGCCAGCACCGTCTCGCGGCAGGTCATCGGCGCGGTGGAGCCGACCCGGTCGTTGATGTTGCGCCCGTTGGGGGTGACGCCCACCGAGATCACCTCGGCCCCCAGCTCCCACAGGACGGTGGGGGCGGTGCGGTAGGCGGCGCCGTTGGCGCAGTCGACCACCACCTTGAGGCCGTCGAGGCGCAGGTCGCGGGGGAAGGTGGCCTTGGCCGCCTCGATATAGCGGCCCAGGCCGTCGTCGATGCGCTTGGCGCGGCCGAGGGTCTCGGCGTCCTCCAGCTCCGGCTCGGCCTCGACCATCGCCTCGATCTCGGCCTCCTGCTCGTCCGAGAGCTTGAAGCCGTCGGGGCCGAAGAGCTTGATGCCGTTATCCTGGTAGGGGTTGTGCGAGGCGGAGATCATCACGCCCGCATCCGCGCGCAGGCTCTTGGTCAGCATGCCGACGCCGGGGGTGGGGATCGGGCCCAGCAGGAACACGTCCACGCCCACCGAGAGGAACCCGGCCGTCATCGCCTGCTCGAGCATGTAGCCCGACAGGCGCGTGTCCTTGCCGATCACCACCCGGTGGCGGTGGGGGCCGCGACGGAAGCGCCTGCCGGCCGCCTGGCCGAGCTTCAGCGCCACCTCGGCGGTCATCGGGTGCACGTTGGCGCGCCCGCGCACGCCGTCGGTTCCGAATAGCGTCCGCGACATCGCCGCCGTCCCCTTCATCCTTCCCAAACCCACCTCCGGCGATAGACCGGGCGGGGCGCGAGGTCCACGGGGGAGCGCGCGCGGGGCAATAAAACTTTCTTGTGGTGTGAAATAAAGCGTGTAGGCGAAAGCCGTTGTGAATTATTGCATCCCACACCGCGGCCCCTTACCTTGCGATGCAACGAAACCTCCGTCACGGGGATTCCATCATGGCCAAGACCTTCAAGCCGGTGGTGCTGACCGCCAACGCCCTCGAGGGCGGCGAAGCCGTCTGGTGGACCGGCGCCGGCTGGTCCGCGCAGTTCGCCGAGGCCTGTCCGGCCCGCTCCGCCGAGGAGGCGCGAATGCTCGAGACGCTGGGCCTGGCCCCGTTCTTCGAGAGCGCGGTGGTCGGCCCCTACCTCGCCGAGGTCGAGCTGACCGAGCAGGGGCTGGC
>CAXGVP010000969.1:0-1852 GCA_964013055.1 uncultured Albimonas sp. | reverse complement strand
TGTTCCTCGCCCGAGGCCTCGATCAGCACCCCGCCGGTGATCTGGCCCGACCCCGACGAGCGCGCGGCGGGCGCGTTCAGGCCGAACTGAACCGTGTCGGTCAGCCCCTCGGAGGCCTGGTCGACGAAGGCCCGCGCCCCTTCGAGGATCGAGCGGTTGAGCTGGTCCTGCGCGCGGTAGGCGACCAGCAGCGCCCGGTCGCGCGCGGCGTCCTCACGCCCCGCCTCCGGCCCGTCGAGCAGCGACTCGGCGCGGTCGAACAGCCCGTCGGCGGTGACGAACCGCTCCTGGGACGAGTGGGCAAGCGCCTGATTCATAAGCACGAACGCCCGGCTGGGCGCGGTGGGGCATTCACCCGTCACGTCCTCGATCTCGTAGACCGACAGCAGCTCCGAGAACGCGTCCTCGGCGGCGCGGAAGTTCAGGCCGAAGCTGTTGCGCTGGCCGCGCAGCAGGATCTGGTCGACCTTGCCGCACAGCTCCGGCTCGTCCTCGCGCGAGGCCAGCGAGAACGAGCCCGGCGGCACCGAGCCCGCGCAGGCGGCCGCGACCGCGGCCAGCGCGGCGATCATCCAGGGGCGCAGAACTCGGCTCATCGTTCGGTCTCCGCGGCGGCGGTCTGGTCGTCGTCTTCGTCTTCGTCGTCATCCTCGTCGCCGGCCGCCTGGCGATTGGTCTCCTCGCGGGCACGGGCGAGGTCGGAGTCCTCGAAATAGCCGTCGGGCACGCCCCACAGCTCCTCGTTGCCGTAGGAGACGAACAGCTCCAGCAGGTCCTCCTCATCGACGTTGAGGATCTCGGGCTGGTCGACCGTGACGATGTTGAGCACCCGCGGCGGGCTGACCCCGGTGCAGTCCTGCACGTCGCCGATCACGCAGCCGTTGAGCAGGAAGTTCACCCCCTTGGGCCCGATCGGATAGAGCCCGGCCGCCTGCTGGCCGCTGTCGCCGATGAAGCCGAACAGGGCCAGGCTCTCGGGCGCGGTGGCGTCGCCGTAGATCAGCACCGGCGTGTTGATGCCGAAGTAATCGTCGTTGTCCTCGTAAAGCTCCAGCAGACCCGCGGGCATGTAGATCTCGACCGCCCCGCGCGCGTCGATGACGATCGGGCCGGAGGTGAAGATGTCGACCGACTGGCCCTTGCCCTGCAGCAGGAAGCGGTCGGGATCGTCGGAGGGCGTCGCGTCGCGCTCGGCGAAGGTGTGGCCCAGCGAGACGTCGCGCGCATCCTGGATCACCACCGATCCCAGCGGGTTCGAGGCGCCGACGTAGTCGCGGAAGCGCACGTCGCCCTGGGCGCCCGCGTCGATCACCATCGCGCCGGCCTCGCCGCGCCCGGCGGCCGCGTCCTCGTCGCGGGCGGAGGAGAGGGCGTTGGCCCCGTCCACCGGCCGGTCGAAGCGCACCGTGCCGCCCGAGGGGTCGGCCCCCCCCGCAGTGGCGTCGATGGTGAAGACGGTCCCGTCGGGCAGGAACAGGCGCAGGTCCTTCTCGGCCAGCCTGCCGCCCTGGGCGCGCCAGTCGGCGGGGCCCGCGGCCGGGGGCGGCGCGAGCGGCCCCTCGGGGTCCATGTCGTCGGTCAGCGCGGTCAGCCGGCCCAGGAAGGCCACGTTGTCCGAGGTGCGGATCAGCACGTCGCCCCCCGCCTCGAAGCCGGCGAAGCGCAGCCAGCCCGCATCATGCTCGTCGACATGCAGCACGCCGGGGGCGCTTTCCTCGATCAGCGTCGCGTCGCCGAAGATCCGCCGGATCGAGACGTCGCCGCCGAAGACGTTGGTCGGATCGTCCAGGGTCAGGTCCGCGCCCTTGTCGACGGCGGTCTTCGCGGGATCGGCGCCGGTGGCGCCCTCGGC
>CAXGVP010000968.1:0-1856 GCA_964013055.1 uncultured Albimonas sp. | reverse complement strand
CCCCCTGCCGGAGCGGCGACGCCCGCCGCCGCCGGAAGGCCCCGCGGGAGCGCCCGCGCGCGAGGCGCTGCGGGCCGGAGCGCTCCCCAAAGGGCGCCGGGGGGGGCCGCACGAAAGCGGGGCCGACGGGCGGGAGGGTGCAGGCCCCCCGCAGGTGGGCGCCGAGGGCAGGAGGTCGCAAGGGCGCCCCGCAGCTGGAGGGCGCCCCGCAGCTGGGCGCCGAGGACCGGACCGACGTGGCAACGGCGCGGTGCAGGGGGGCGCCGCGGACGGGACGGACGTTGCAAGCGCGCGCCGCAGGGGGGCGCGGCTGGCGGGCGAGACCTCGAAAGGGCGCGACGCGGACAGGCGCCGAGGACGGGATCACAGCCGCGGGGCGCCGCGCGGGCGGGCGCCGGGGGCGGGGTGCGCCGCGCAGGCGGGCGCCGGGGGCGGGGTGCGCCGCGCGCTTGCGCCTGCGGCGGGGCGGCGGCCATAAAGGCGCTCGGCAGCAGGGTCCCGGGGGAGACAGCATGGCGACGCACGCCGCCCCGGGGGCGCCCGCGCAGGGCGAGACCGCCGCAGCCCGGATCGACCGGATCATGGCGCAGGAGGCCGCCGCCCGCGCCGTGATCACCGCGCGGGTGGTGACGCTCGCCCTCGCCGCGCTCGCGCCGCTGGTGCTGCTGGTGGCGGGCTGGCCGGACGGGCTCTATCACCTGGCGCTGATGCCGCTGTTCGCGGGCTCGGTGTGGATGCAGGCCTGGGCGGGGCGGCGCTGGGGGCCCTCGACCTGGCGGCACTACGCGATCATCGCCTTCAACTACGCGCTGCTGAGCTTCACCCTCTACGTCCCCAACCCGTTCTCGGAGCCGCCGCTGCCGGCCACGGCGATGCTGCATTTCGGCAATGCGGGCTATTACTTCGTGATGCTGGCGGCGCTGGCGTTCAGCTTCTCGCCGGGGCTGGTGATGTGGGGGGGCGTGTGCGCGGCGCTGTTCTCGTCGCTGGCGCGGCTGTGGATGCTGACGCTGCCGGGGGTGTCGCTGTCCTCGATCGGGGGCGACGGCGCGCCCCTGCCGCGCAAGGACTTCGAGGCGGCGCTGGAGGATTCGCTGTCGATCTTCCACATCGACCCGGGCGTCTGGATCCAGGAGGCCGTGGTGTTCCTGGTGGTGGCGGGGATGCTCGCCCAGGCGGTGCGGCTGTCGCGGCGCACGGCGCGCCGGCAGGCGGCGATGGAGCGGCGGGGCGCGAACCTCGCGCGGTACCTGCCCGCAGCCCTGGCCGAGCGGATGGCCGAGGCCGACGCCCCCTTCGGCGGCGACCGCCGGGCCGTCGCCGCGATCCTGTTCACCGACGTGGTGGGCTTCACCGGCTGGGCCGAGGACCGCGACCCCGCCGAGGTGGCGGGCCTGCTGCGCGAGGTGCATGGGGCGGTGGCCGAGGAGGTGTTCCGCGCGGGCGGCGTGCTCGACAAGTTCATCGGCGACGGCACGATGGCGAGCTTCGGCCTCGCCCCCCAGGACCCGGCCGAGCCGGCGCCCGCCGACCTCGCCGCCCGCGCCCTGGGCTGCGCCGAGGCGATCCTGGCGGCCGTCGCGGGGCTGAACGCCCGCCGCGCCGCCGCGGGCCAGGACCCGGTGCGGCTGTCGCTGGGCCTGCACCTGGGTCCGGTGGTGGTGGGCGACGTGGGGGCGGAGGGGCGGATGGAGCTCGCCACCGTCGGCGACGCGGTGAACGTGGCGAGCCGGATGGAGGCGCTGACCCGCGAGCTCGCCTGCGCCGCCTGCGCCTCGGGCGCGGTGATCGAGGCGCTTGCCGACGGCCCACCTCCCGCCTGGCGCTTCGCCGGCGCCCACGCCCTGCCCGGCCGC
>CAXGVP010000967.1:0-1856 GCA_964013055.1 uncultured Albimonas sp. | reverse complement strand
CGCCGCCCCGCTCGGCGCGCAGGCCGGCGGCCCGACGCGCAGCCTCGCCGTCGCCTGGAGCTCGCAGGCCGGCGCCGGCCCGGTCTCCGAGACCGCCCGCGCCCAGCGCTCGGACCTGCGGCTGCTGCCGGGCTGGGCGACCGAGGGGGGCGGGCGCATGGCCGGGCTCACGATCCGCCTCGACGACGGCTGGAAGACCTACTGGCGGGTGCCGGGCGACGCGGGCATCCCGCCGGAATTCGACTGGAGCGGGTCGCAGAACGTCGCCTCGGTGGAGGTGCTGTGGCCGCGGCCGGTGGCCTTCGACCTCTTCGGCATGACCACGCTGGGCTACAAGCACGAGGTCACCCTGCCCCTGCACGCGGTCCCCGTGGATCCCGCCCAGCCCATGGTGCTGCGGCTGAGCCTCGCCTACGGGGTCTGCGCCGACATCTGCATGCCCGAGATGGCGGAGGTGGTCCTGCCGCTCGACGCCGCCGCGGTGACCTCCGGGGACGCCCGCGCCGGGGACGCGCCGATCGAGGCGGCGCTGGCGGCCCTGCCCGAATCCTCCGCCGACGCGGGCGCCCGTCTCGCCGACTGCCGGCTGACCGGCGAGGGCCGCTCGCGCCGGCTGGAGGCGAGCCTGCGCCTGCCCTCGCCCCCCCGCGGCCCGCTGCATGCGGTGGTCGAGGGACCGGCGCCGCTGTGGTTCGAGCCTGCCGAGCTGACCCCCGACGGCGAGGCGATGCGCCTGAGCGCGCGGCTGGACCCGGCCTCGGGCGCCGCCTGGCTCGACCGCCGCGCGCTGCGGGTCACGGTGCTGGGCGCCGACCGCGCGGTGGCCTTCGAGGGCTGCGAGGGCTGAGCTGAGCCCCTCCGGGCGCCTCGCCCACCCCGGACCCAGGCCCGCCCGCAGGGCGCCCGTGGGCCCAAGAATCCCCCCTTCTCCGACAGGCGCCGGCGCCCCGGCCCGCAGGCGCCCTGCGGGCCGGCCTGGCGGGGCTGCGCCCGTGGCAGGCCGGGCGGCGAGACGGAAGCGCAACAATCTGTCCGACTTTCGGCCACATCGGCGAACTTTATTGCGCAAGATCGTTGCGCACCCGGCCTCGCTGCGCTAGGTGCAGTGCAGCGAGCCCGCCGTTGCGGGCGAATCCGGGCCACCGCCCGCCCATCGGGAGAGCCGACATGCTCGACAACCTGCCGCGCGGCACGATCTGCATCGAGGAAATGGAGATCGGCATGTCCCGCTACGTGCTGAAGACCATCACCGACCTCGACATCGAGCTGTTCGCCAGGGTGTCGACCGACCGCAACCCGGTGCATCTCGACGACGCCTACGCCCGCGACACCATCTTCGCCGGCCGCATCGCCCACGGGATGCTGACCGCGTCCCTGATCTCGGCGGTGATCGGCGAGCAGCTGCCCGGCCACGGCACGGTCTACATGGGCCAGTCCCTGAAGTTCCTCGCCCCCGTGCGCCCCGGCGACACGGTCGAGGCGCGCGTGACGGTCGCGGACATCATCCACGCCAAACGCCGCGTCGCCCTTGATTGCGAATGCCGCGTGGGCGACAAGGTCGTCCTCAAGGGCGAGGCGCTGGTTCTGGCGCCGTCCAACAAGTTCGACTGACCTATTCCGGGCGGCCCTGCGGCTTCGCCCGGGGCCTTCCAGGGGACCCGATGCGCCTCATCCAGTCCGGGACCGAGATCCGTCCCGAGGACCGCGGCGCCTCCGCCGCCATGGGCAATTTCGACGGCGTTCACCGCGGCCATGCCTCGGTGATCGACCTTGCGCGCGCGCCCGGCGCGCCGCTGGGCGTGGTGACGTTCGAGCCGCACCCCCGCCAGGTCTTCGCCCCCGACGCCCCGCCGTTC
>CAXGVP010000966.1:0-1857 GCA_964013055.1 uncultured Albimonas sp. | reverse complement strand
CGCGCTGCGCGCGGTCGCTGCGCGATCCTTGACCCCGGGGGGCTAGGTCGCTCTGACGGCGCCCGCGACGGACGGCTCCGGAGAACAGGCGCTGCCGGGGCGCGTGGGGCGGGCCGGGCCCGGGGCGGGCGTCGGCGCGCAAGGGGGTGGACAGGGAGGCGGGCGGCGGGGCTTGCTGGAGGCGCCGCGGCGCAGGACGGCCCGGCGAAGGCGCGAGGGAGACGGCGATGACCCCGTTCAAGGATCTCTGGGAGAAGGCGCGGGCGCGCAAGGGCGGTCACGCGGCGGTGGAGACCGAGCTGCCGCATCCCGCGACGCCGGAGGCGCTGCACAAGGTCTCGGACAGCCAGTGGCTGTCGGACATGGGACGGCGGGTGTTCTCGGCCGGCTTCAACTGGAAGGTGGTCGACGCCAAGTGGCCCGCCTTCGAGGCCGCCTTCGACGGCTTCGATCCCTGGAAGATCCGGATGCTGTCGGACGATGCGCTCGACGACCTGGCCGCCAACCGCGACCTGATCCGCAACCGCATGCGCATGGAGGCGATCCGCGAGAACGCCGCCTTCCTGTGCGAGCTGTCGGAGGAGCGGCGCAGGCCCGCGGGCCATGTCTTCGCCGACTGGCCCAAGACCGATTTCGTGGGCCTGCTGGAGATGCTCAAGGCCCGTGGCGCGCGGCTGGGCGGGCTGACCGGGATGGTGCTGCTCCGCGGGCGGGGGGTGGACGGCTTCGTGCTGTCGACCGACGTGGTGGCGGCCCTGCAGCGCGAGGGGGTGATCGAGGGGGCCGCGACCTCGAAGAAGGCGATGCGCGCGATCCAGACCGCCTTCGACATCTGGCACGCCGAGAGCGGGCGGCCGATGATGCAGATCTCCAAGGTGCTCGCGCTGAGCGTGGGGCCGAAGGCGGAGGCCTGAGGCGCCCCGAAGCGGCACGCTATCTTCTGGATAGCGCCCGTTCGGCCAGGGGCTTGCCCGGTATCCCGCAGGAAGCGTTGCCCTCGGCCCGCCGCCCGGGCAGTCTCCGCCGGGGGAGACGCAAGGGAGGCGCGCCATGGACCGTCCAAGCCTGACGCTGGGCATCGAGGAGGAATACCTCGTCGTCGACCGCCAGACGCGCGACCTGGTGCGCTCCCCCGACCCGGGCTTCCTCGAGCGGTGCTCGGAGGCGCTCGGCGACCGGGTGACGCCCGAATACCTGCAATGCCAGGTCGAGGTCGGCACCCGCCCCCACGCCTCGGTCCCCGACGCGATCGAGGAGCTGACCGCCCTGCGCCGCGCGGTCGCCGAGGCGGCCGACGCCTTCGGCTACGCCCCCATCGCCGCCTCCACCCACCCGTTCGCGAAATGGCGCGAGCAGACCCACACCCGCAAGGCCCGCTACGACGCCCTGCGCGAGGACCTGGGCCACCCGGTGCGCCGGATGCTGATCTGCGGCTGCCACGTCCATGTGGGCATCGAGGACGACGACCTGCGCATCGACCTGATGAACCAGGCCGCCTACTTCCTGCCGCACCTGCTGGCGATGAGCTGCTCCTCGCCGTTCTGGGAGGGGGAGGACACCGGGCTCGCCTCCTACCGGCTGACGGTGTTCGACGCCCTGCCCCGCACCGGCCTGCCGGACCCGCTCGCCTCGTGGTCCGAGTACCGACGGCTGACCGAGCACCTGGTCGCCTCGGGATGCATCGAGGATGCGACGCGGATCTGGTGGGACGTGCGCCCCTCCGACAAGTTCCCGACGCTGGAGCAGCGGGTGACGGACGTGTGCTCGCGCGTGCGCGACGCCGCGGCGGTGGCGGCGGTGTGGCAGTCGCTGCTGGGCTTCCTGCTACGCCTGCGCACCCGCAACCAGCGCTGGCGG
>CAXGVP010000965.1:0-1857 GCA_964013055.1 uncultured Albimonas sp. | reverse complement strand
CTGGAGTAGCCCTTCGCGGGCGTCAGCGCCTGATGCGAGCTTTCCATGCGCGCGTGAAGTTCCAGCACCTCGTCGTCGCTCATTTCCTGGGACAACCGGTCCGTCAGCGGACGCATGTTGGTGAGAATGCCGGTCTCCCAGTCGATGACCGTTCCGTAGATGTCGAAGCTGAGAGCGGAGTAGTCCTTGAGCATGACGTCCTCGTTGGGGTTCAAAGTACAGAGGCTTTCTTGACGGCGACGCCGTCCTTCATGATGAGCGGCATGTGGGCGCCCTGCCCGGTCAGCAGCGACAGGTCCTCGAGCGGGTTGCCCTCGACCGCGATGACATCGGCAAAGGCGCCGGGCGTGATGGCCCCGATCTGGCCCTCCATGCGCAGCACACGCGCCGCGTCGACGGTCGCCGACCGGATGACGGCATCGGCGGGCATGTATTGGCCACGCAGCGGGAACTCCCCGGATTGCGCGGTCTGCATTCCGCCGAGCAGGTCCGATCCGTAGCCCATCAGCACACCTGCCTCGTGCATCTTGCCCAGACGCTCGAGCCCGGCTTCGCGCACGTCCGCGATCTTGGCGACCGATTCGGGCGGCAGGCCGAACTCGGCCCCCTTCCGGGCCAGCAGGTCATAGGTGATGTTCGTCGGCACGACGGGGATACCCTCACGTGCGATCCGTGCGATGGTGGCATCGGACATCAGGTTGCCGTGCTCGATGCACTCGAAACCGCAATCCAGCGCCCGAACGATTGCCTCGTCCGTGTAGAGGTGCCCGGTGACATAGGTGCCGAAGCCCTTGGCGATCTCGACGATGGCCTTCAGCTCGGCGACCGAGAAGACCAGGTAACCGACCGGATCCGACGGCGAGGAGACCCCGCCATCCGCCATGACCTTGACGAACTGCGCCCCGTTCTTGATCTCTTCCCGCGCCGCGCGCTGGACCTCGGGAATGCCGTCGCAGATCCGGCCCATTGCGCCGAGCTGGGTCGTGTAGTGGCTGACGTCGAGGTTGTTGTAGGGGCCACGATAATCCGTATGGCCGCCGGTCTGCGACAGGGCCTTGCCACAGATCACCAGCCGCGGTCCGGTGAAGTACCCCTCATCCACCGCCTGCTTCAGGCCGACATCGGCGCCACCGAGATCGCGGACCGTCGTGAACCCGCGCATGATCATGTCCTTCATCAGCCTCGAGCTGCGCGCCGCGATCAGAGAAGACGGCAGCGCTGCATTCAGGCCAAGGTTCGCGGTGGTCGCGATGACGTGCACGTGGCAATCGATCAGACCCGGCATGACGGTCAGGCCGTCGAGATCGAGCGTCTCGTCCGCGTCGACCGTCGCCGTCGGCGAGACCTCCCGGAAGATGCCGTCCTCGATGACGATGTTCACCGGATCCGCGATCTCGGGCGAGGTGCCGTCGACGATCCGGGCGTTCTTGAGAAGTGTAAGAGCCATGTGTTCTGTCCGTGATGAGAGGTGAGGGGCGGGCCGCCGTCGGCTCATGCCTCCTGAGGGGTTGCCTGCGCCGCGTGCCAGCGCTCGAGATACGCAATGGCATGGTCCAGATCGACCACGTCGACGTAGCGGCGCCCGAGGTCGCGCAGGTTGTCCCGATGCGGCTGCTCCTCGATGTCCCCGACGCAATCCTCGGGAACGAGCGTGCGATAGCGGTGGCTGAAGGCGTCGATCGCGGACGCGCGGATGCATCCGCTGGTGTTGCAGCCGGTCACGATGACCGTATCGACGCGTTCCTTGGCAAAGTAGTCTGCCACTCCGGTCGAGAAGAAGATCGAGGGTCCCTTCTTGCAGACCACGAGATCATAGGCGGGATCGTGGATGCGCGGATCGAGCGCGACGCTGGGGTG
>CAXGVP010000964.1:0-1863 GCA_964013055.1 uncultured Albimonas sp. | reverse complement strand
AAGCGCGATCCCCGCGCGGTGATCTCGGGCCGCCTGACCCTGGTCGAGGCGATCGTGCCCGAGGGGGCCTGGGCCTCGGGGCGCACCGCCGCGGGCCTGCGGCTGGCGCCGCGGCAGGGGGTGGTGCTGCTGGGCGTCTCGCGCCAGGGGCGGCGGTTCCGCGAGCATGTCTCGCGCCTGGCGATGCGGCCGGGGGACGTGCTGCTGCTGCTGGGCCCGCGGGAGCGGATGGGCGACGTGATGGGCTGGCTGGGGGTGCTGCCGCTGGAGGGGCGCGAGACGCCGGTGCTGCAGCGCCAGAAGGCGTTGTTCGCGGCGCTGGCCTTCCTGGCCGCCGTGGCGGTCGCCGCGCTGGGCTGGCTGCCGCTGCCGGTGGCGCTGGTGGGCGTGGTCGGGGCCTATGCGCTCGGCGGCGTGGTGCGGGGCCGCGAGGTCTACGAGTCCATCGAGTGGAAGGCGATCGTGCTGCTGGCCTGCCTGGTGCCGCTGGCCCAGGCGATGGAGGAGACGGGCGGCGCCCAGCTGATCGCCGACGCGCTGGTGGCGGCGACCCATGGGTGGCCTCCGCTCGCGATCCTGCTGGCGCTGATGGCGGTGACGATGACGCTGTCGGACTTCCTCAACAACGTGGCCACGGCGCTGATCGCGGCGCCGATCGGGGTCAGCGTGGCGCGGACCATCGGCGTGCCGGAGGACCCGTTCCTGATGGCGGTGGCGGTGGCGGCCTCCTGCGCCTTCCTCACGCCGATCGGGCACAAGAACAACACCATCATCATGGGCCCCGGCGGCTATCGCTTCGGCGACTACTGGCGCATGGGCCTGCCGCTGGAGGTGCTGGTGCTGGCCGTCGGCGGCCCGGCGGTGTGGTGGATCTGGGGCTGAGCGGGACCGGGCAGGGGTCTTCGCGGGGGCCGTCGCGCTGACGGGTCCGCGTCGGGCCGAGGCCAGGCTCGCGCGCAGGGCGGGGCGTGCGGGCGTCGCGGCCCCGGGGCGGAGCGGCCGTCAGCGGAGGCGATTTCATGCATGGAGCCGGACGAGACCGCCGGCGTGGTCCGCGGGCTCCGGGCGCGCGGCGCCCGCGCCGCCGGCAGGCCGCCTGAGGGGCGCGCCTCGACCGCCTTCCGCAACGTTTCGCGACGGAGCCGGCGGGGCGGGGCGTTTCAGTCTCGAGGGCGGCCCCGACGGGTCGCCGCGTCCTCAGGACGACCGAGAAGGAGACGATCCATGCATCGCATCGTGATCACCGCGCTGGCCGCTTCGGCGCTGGCCCTGGGCGCCCTTGGCGCCTCCGCGCAGAACGAGACGCCGGGCGCCGCCCCTGCCGAGCGGCCCGCCGCGGCGCAGGGGAGCGGCCCGATGGGCCACGGCATGCACGGCGACGGCCCGATGGCGCAGGGCAAGCGCGGCGACGGCCCGATGGGGCAGGGCCGGCATGACGACGGGCCGCGCGGCCATGGCAAGGGCCCGCACGGCAAGCATCATGGCGGCGGGCATTCGCCGATGATGATGAAGATGATGTTCGCGGTGGCGGATGCGGACGGGGACGGCGAGGTCTCGCTGGAGGAGATGCAGGAGATCCAGGCCCGCATCTTCCGCGCCATGGACGAGGACGCCAGCGGCGGCCTGACGCCCGAGGAGATCCGCGCCTTCATGAAGCCCGGCCATGGCATGGCCCGCGGCCCGATGCGCGGCGGCCCCGCCCCCGAGGCGCCCGCCGCCCCCGAGTGAGGCGCGCCTCCGGGCCCGAACAAGCGCTGGAGAACCGGCCGAGGGACGACGACCGGGAACGGGGCCGCACGCGGCCCCGTTCCGCCGTGGAGCCTCCGCCGTGGAGCCTCCGCCGTGGAGCCTCCGCCGTGGAGC
>CAXGVP010000963.1:0-1865 GCA_964013055.1 uncultured Albimonas sp. | reverse complement strand
GCACCCGCTGCGCCTCGATCACCGGCGGCTGGGTCGCGCTGCGGCTGGCCGCCCAGAAGCTGGTCGACGCGGGCGAGCTGAAGGAGAACCCGATCACCCAGCACGTCGCCGCCGTCTCCTGCGGCGTCTACGAGGGGCGGCCGGTGCTGGACCTGGACTACGCCGAGGACTCCGAGGCCGGCACCGACGCCAACGTGGTGATGACCGGCGCCGGCGGGCTGGTGGAGGTGCAGGGCTCGGCCGAGGGCGCGACCTTCTCGCGGGGCGAGCTGGATACGCTCCTGAACCTCGCCGAGGCCGGCATCGCCGAGCTGGTCGCGGCCCAGAAAGCCGCCGTGGGGGGCTGACCATGACCCGCCGGCTGGACGCGAAAAAGATCGTCGTCGCCTCGCACAACGCCGGCAAGGTGGCCGAGATCCGCGCCCTGCTGGCCCCTTGGGGGATCGAGACCGTCTCGGCCGGGGAACTGGGTTTCCCGGTCCCCGACGAGACGGAGGAGAGCTTCGAGGGCAACGCCGCGATCAAGGCGCTGGCCTCGGCCAGGGCCGCGGACCTGCCGGCGCTGGCGGATGATTCCGGCATCGAGGTCGACGCGCTGGGCGGCGCCCCCGGCGTGCACACCGCCGACTGGGCCGAGACGCCCAATGGCCGCGACTTCGGCCGCGCCATGGCCCGCACCCATGCGGCCCTGCTGGAGGTCGACGCCACGCCCCCCTGGCACGCCCGCTTCGTCTGCGTGCTGGCCGTCGCCTGGCCCGACGGCCATGTCGAGACGGTGCGCGGCGCAGCCGAAGGCCGGGTGATCTGGCCCGCCCGCGGCGCGCAGGGCCACGGCTACGACCCGATCTTCGAGCCCGCCGCCGGCGACGGCCGCACCTTCGCCGAGATGACCGAGGACGAGAAGAACCTGATCTCGCACCGCGGCGAGGCGTTTTCGAAACTCGCCTCCGAGATCCTGCCCGAGCGCGGCTGAGCCCTCGTCCGCCGGGCCTGCCCCTGCGCTTGACGCTCGCGGCGCCCCGGACTTGATCCGGGGCCTCTCGCGGCCGATGTGGGAGAGGCCCCGGATCAGGTCCGGGGCGCCCCCAGGAGAACCGATTTCCCGATGACCCCGACCCCGGTCCCCCCGACCCGCCGAGACGAGGCGACCGCCGCCGCCCCCGACTGGCAGGCGGGGGGCTTCGGCGTCTACGTGCACTGGCCCTTCTGCCTGGCCAAGTGCCCCTATTGCGACTTCAACTCCCACGTCAGCCGGGAGGTCGACCAGGACGCCTGGCGCGCGGCCCTGCTGTCCGAGATGCGCGCCGCCCGCGACCTCACCGGCCCGCGCCGCGCCCGCTCGATGTTCTTCGGCGGTGGCACGCCGTCCCTGATGCCCCCCGCCACGGTGGCCGCGCTGATCGAGGAGGCGGACCGCCTCTGGGGGTTCGAGCCCGGCGCCGAGATCACGCTGGAGGCCAACCCCACCTCCATCGAGGCCGGGAACTTCCGCGGCTACGCCTCGGGCGGGGTCAACCGGGTGTCGATGGGCGCGCAGGCGCTGAACGACGCGGACCTGAAGAAACTGGGCCGGATGCACTCGGCCGCCGAGGCGCGCGCCGCCTTCGACGTCGCCCGCGCCGCCTTCGCCCGGGTCAGCTTCGACCTGATCTACGCCCGCCAGGACCAGACCCCCGCCCAGTGGGAGGCGGAGCTGGCCGAGGCGCTGGCGATGGCGATCGACCACCTGTCCCTGTATCAATTGACCATCGAGGCCGGGACCCGCTTCGGCGACCTCCACGCCCGCGGCCGCCTGCGCGGCCTGCCCACCGACGACCGGGCGGCGGAGATGTACGAGATCACCCAGGCGCTGACCGAGGCCGCCG
>CAXGVP010000962.1:0-1868 GCA_964013055.1 uncultured Albimonas sp. | reverse complement strand
CCGCCGATGCCTGAGATCGGGATGCCGCGGCGCTCGGGGCCGCGGCGCCCTCGGCGGTCATCCGCATGCAGGCCGCCTCGCGCGGCGCCTCGGTCGGGCGGGCGCGGGCGCGCATGCCGCCCGGGAGGTTGCGGTCGACGGCGGTCCTCGCCGCCGAGGTCGGATGCCCGCCCCGGATCCGGCGGATGAACATCCGGAGGTCGATCTGGGTCGGTCAGGCGATCGAGCAGGGCGCGTCGCGGCGGAAATGGCAGCGTTCGGCGCCTCACGATCGCCGATGAGCGGGGGGGGGGTCGCGAGATTCGCCGCCAGCGCCTCGCCCGGCAGGCGGGCGGCGCCGACCACGGGGGCGCGGCGCGGGGACGTCATGGCCGGCGATCTCCCGAAGGCTGGGGGGGCCGATCGGGACTCGGCGCGGGCAAGTCCGAAAGGTCGTCAGCTGGCGCATCCGACGGAGGGGCATGCCGCGCGGAGGAACCCTGCGGGCCCCGAAGGCGGGCTCGAAACCAGGACGCCCGGCCGCCTTCCGGCGGCCGGGCGCTTGCCTCGGACCCTCGGCCTGCGCTCAGGCGCGGCGGCGGGCGACCCAGCCCAGTCCAGCCAGCCCGGCGACCGCCAGCGGCAGGGTCGCGGGCAGGGGCACGGCGGCGGCGTTCTGCGTCATCACCATCGAGGCCGCGGCCGCGGCCCCGCTGGCATACTCCACCACATAGTCGTCGCCCCCGAAGGAGACGAGGATCGGGTGGTCGTAGGGCGTGCCCCCGATCGAGTCGTCGCTGCAGTTCAGCGTCCCGAAGCAGCCGAAGAAGTCCTCGCTTCCCAGGTCGATGAACACGGGCGAGGCCTCGAGCTCGTCGAAGAACGCCTGCGTGCCGTCGAGGCTGACGTCGCCGGAGGCGTTGTCCCACTCGGTGAACACGAAGGAATTCAGCACGCCGCCCAGGACGTCGAGCCGCTGCACGGTGATCGAGACGTTGGAGATGCTCCCCAACACGACGGAGAAGGAGTTGTCCGGCTCGGCATCGATGTCGAGCGTGCCGAAGGCCGAGAGCAGGTCGCCCTCGGTCCCGACCCCGGACCAGGAGAAGTCGTAGGTGACCGGAAGCGCCTGGGCGACGACCGGAGACAGCGCAAGACCCGTCGCAAGGGCGAACGGGGCGAGAACGCAGAGTTTCATGAGGGGCGGCTCCTCAAGTTACGCGCAAGGGGATCGCGGCCGACGAATCGGACGCGCAACACCGAAGGTTAACACAGCGGCAATGCGCCGTTCATGATCTGATCGTCGCGCGGCCGTTTTCCCTCCCCCGTTGACCCGCGCGAAACGACGCGGGAACATAGGGCGAACAAGGAGCGCGCGATGACCCTCTCCCCCGACCTCCCGCCGCAACCCGGCGTGCTGCTCGCCCGCGGCGTCTGCCGGCTGCTGATCGACCTGGGCTTCGCCCCGGTGGCCGAGTTCGCGCCCGCCCGCGGCCTGCGCGCCGACGTCTTCGCGGTGGGGCCGAAGGGCGAGATCTGGATCGTGGAGTGCAAGTCGGGCCTGCCGGACTTCCGCTCCGACCGCAAGTGGCAGGGCTATCTTGCGTGGTGCGACCGCTTCTTCTTCGCGGTGGACGAGGCCTTCCCGGACGCGGTCCTCCCCCCCGAGCAGGGCCTGATCCGCGCCGACGCCTTCGGGGCCGAGATCCTGCGCGACCCGGCCGAGCCTGCGACCCTGGCGCCTGCGCGGCGCAAGGCGCTGACGCTGAAGGCGGCGCGGGTAGCCTCGGTGCGCCTGCGCATGGCGCTGGACCCGGGCCTGCCGGCGCTGTCGGAGATCTGAGCGGGCCGGCGGGCCCGGCGAATCAGGCGCCGGGTCTCAGCGCCCG
>CAXGVP010000961.1:0-1869 GCA_964013055.1 uncultured Albimonas sp. | reverse complement strand
CGTTTCACGACAAGGCCGACCTGAAGATTGAAAAGAAATCCATGTTCAAGCCGCAGGAATTGATCGGCAACCGCCTCTACGAAGCAATGCTGACGCGAACTGGAATCACTACCTTGGCTGCCGACTGGGCGTTGGTACGCAAGGCCGCCATGGTTTTTGAGGACGCCATTTTAGCGCTGCAACGGTGGCGCCGCTGCTGAGCAGCACCAACAGCAGGCCGGCCCAGCCGATGGCCAGCGAACGCGCGAGGCCCCGCATGGCGCCCTCGTTGCCGGCCGGCCGGACGGCCGTCGAACCGGCAGTCGCTGCCGGCAAGGCGGGGGCGCGCGCAGGCGCGCCCCCGGCCGGGATCAGTCCCGGGAGGGGATCGTCAGGGCGGCCCGGGAGGCGGGGCGGGCGAGGCAGCGCTCGAGCCAGGCGCCCACGTTGGGGAAATCGTCGAGGCCGAGACGCTCGCCCGCCCCGTAGAAGCCGCCCAGCGTGCGCACCCAGGGCCAGGTCGCCAGGTCGGCGATGGTGACGGCCTCGCCCATGAGGAAGTCGCGGCCGGCAAGGCGGGCCTCCAGCACGCCGAGCAGGCGGCGGCTCTCGTCGGCGTAGCGGGTCTCGGGGTAGGGGTCGCTCAGCTTGTCGGCGGCGAACTTGAAGAAGTGGCCGAACTGGCCGAACATCGGCCCCACGCCGCCCATCTGGAACATCAGCCACTGCAGGGTCTCGTAGCGGGCGGCGGGCTCGGCGGGGAGGAGCTTGCCGGTCTTCTCGGCCAGATAGACCAGGATCGCGCCCGACTCCCACAGGGCCAGCGGGCCCTCGGGCCCGTTCGGGTCCAGGATCGCGGGGATCTTGTTGTTGGGGTTGAGGGAGAGGAACTCGGGGCTCGTCTGGTCGTTCGCGCCGAAGTCGACGAGATGCGCCTCGTAGGGCAGGCCGGTCTCCTCCAGCATCGCGCTCACCTTGATGCCGTTGGGGGTGGCGAGCGAGTAGAGCTGCAGGACCGAGGGATCGGCCGCGGGCCATTTGCGCGTGATCGGGAAGGCGGAGAGATCGGCCATCGGGGGGCGCCTTTCGACTGGGAGGGCGGGGCCGCGGCGGCGGCCGGGACGGGATGGGGCGGCCGGGGCCGCGCCCGTTCACCTGTGCCGGCGCGGGCGAAACGCAATCCCGGGGCGGGAAACGGTTTGTGCGCGCCCGGCGGGCGGCGTAGTCAGGGACCGACGGGCGGCAGGCAGGGGAGCCTATTCATGCTGAAGGAATTCAAGGCGTTCGCCGTGAAGGGCAACGTGGTCGACATGGGCGTGGGCATCGTCATCGGCGCCGCCTTCACCACCATCGTCAAGAGCTTCGTGGACGACATCGTCAACCCGATCCTGGGAATCTTCACCGGGGGGATCGATTTCTCGGGCCTCTACGTGAACCTCTCGGGCGAGGAGGTCGCCTCGGCCACGCAGGCCAAGGAGCAGGGGCTGGCGGTGATCACCTACGGCGTGTTCATCAACGCCTGCATCAGCTTCCTGATCGTGGCCTGGGCGCTGTTCTTCGTGGTCCGCGCGGTGAACCGCCTGAAGCAGGAGCTGGAGCCGCCGACCGCGGACACGACCCCCCCGGGCGAGCCCGAGCCGCCGGCGGACGTGAAGCTGCTGTCCGAGATCCGCGACCTGCTCAAGGACCGCCCGGTCTGAGCGTCCGGCCCCTGCGGCCCTGAGCGGAGGCGCGCCGCTCGGACCCCGAGCGCGTGCCCTTCGGCCTGATCGCGCCGGCGCGCTTAAGGTCGGGAATGCGAGCGCCGGCCCGGCCAGAGCAGGCCGGGCCCGCGCCGGGCGGGCCCGGGGCCCGGGCGGGCGCGTGCGCCGGCTGCGCCGGCGGGGCAGG
>CAXGVP010000960.1:0-1871 GCA_964013055.1 uncultured Albimonas sp. | reverse complement strand
GCCGGAGGCCGCCAGCGTCTTGATCGGGCCCGCCGAGATCGCGTTCACCCGGATGTTCTTCGGCCCGAGGTCCATCGCCATGTAGCGCACCGAGGCCTCCAGCGCCGCCTTGGCCACGCCCATCACGTTGTAGTGGGGCATCACGCGCTCGGCGCCGTAGTAGGTCAGCGTCAGCATCGAGCCGCCGTCGGTCATCAGCTTCTCCGCCCGCTGCGCGACGGCGGTGAAGGAGTAGACCGAGACGTCCATGGTCAGCTTGAAGTTCTCGGGGCTGGTGTCGACGTAGCGGCCGCGCAGCTCCGACTTGTCCGAGAAGCCGATGGCGTGGACCAGGAAGTCGAGCTTGCCCCAGGTCTGCTCGATCTGCGCGAAGGCCGCGTCGATGGAGGCGGCGTCGGAGACGTCGCAGGGCATCGTCAGCGTCGAGCCGACCGAGGCCGCCAGCGGCTCGACCCGCTTCTTGAGGGCGTCGCCCTGGTAGGTGAAGGCGAGCTCGGCGCCCTGGTCGGCGCAGGCCTTCGAGATCCCCCAGGCGAGCGACTTGTCGTTCGCGACGCCCATGATCAGGCCGCGTTTGCCCTGCATCAGACCGCCCATGCCCCGCTCCTCCGGCTTCCTTCGTGGCGGCAGGCTCTATGCGATATTCCCGGCCCCATCAAGGCGCGGTGCGTTTCAGAGTGTTACGGTCGGGCATGCGGGGAGCGCCTGCAGCGCTCCCGCCGCCGGGGCGTGGGCGCCCGGGCGGGGCGCAGGGGTGGTGGCGCGGGCGGCGGGCCGCGGCTAGGGTCGCGCCGCAAGAACGTGATCGAGGATGTCTCCCATGGCCCTGTTCGACCTCGCGCAGCTGGAAGCGGCGGCGGCGCTGGTGCACGCGGTGATGCCGCCGACCCCGCAATACGCCTGGCCGCTGCTGTCGGCGCGGGCAGGGGCGGAGGTGTGGCTGAAGCATGAGAACCACACGCCCACCGGTGCATTCAAGCTGCGGGGCGGGCTGGTCTATCTCGACGATCTGGCGCGGGCCGGCGGCGCGCCGGGGATCGCCACGGCGACGCGGGGCAACCACGGCCAGTCGATCCCCTTCGCGGCGCGCCGCCACGGGATCCCGGTGAAGGTCTGGGTCCCGCATGGCAATTCGGTCGAGAAGAACGCCGCCATGCGCGCCTGGGGCGCCGAGGTGATCGAGCATGGCCACGACTTCGAGGCCGCCCGCCTCGAGGCGATGCGCGTCGCCGCGGCCGAGGACCTGCACGCCATCGGCCCGTTCCACCCGCTGCTGGTGCGCGGCGTCGCCACCTATGCGCTGGAGCTGATGCGCGCGGTTCCGGACCTCGCGACGATCTACGTGCCGATCGGCATGGGCTCGGGCTGCTGCGGGCTGATCGAGGCGCGCGACCGGCTGGGTCTTGCGACCGAGATCGTGGGCGTGGTGGCCGAGGCCGCGCCGGCCTATGCGCGGAGCTTCGCGGCGGGGACCGTGGTCGGGACCGAGACCGCCGCGACCTTCGCCGACGGGGTGGCCTGCCGGGCGCCGGCCCCGCAGGCGCTGGAGATCCTGCTGCGCGGCGCGGCGCGGGTGATCACGGTGAGCGAGGACCAGGTGGCCGAGGCGATGCGGGCGCTTTTCGTCGACACCCACAACGTGGCCGAGAGCGCCGGGGCCGTGGGGCTCGCGGGGCTGCTGTCGGAGCGGGAGCGGATCGCGGGGCGCAAGGTGGCGGCGGTGCTGTCGGGCGGCAACGTCGACGCGCGGCAGTTCCACGAGGTGCTGGGGGGGCGGACGCCCTCGGTCTGAGGCTGGCCGGGGCTCTCGGGCCCGGAGGCGCCCTGCGGGCGGGCCTGGCATGCGCGCGCTTCGCGCGCGGGCGGGCTGG
>CAXGVP010000959.1:0-1873 GCA_964013055.1 uncultured Albimonas sp. | reverse complement strand
GCGAGGTCATCGCCGGGGCGCTCGACGGCGCGGCCGCGGATCCCGCGGCGACCGACGCGCCGCCCGACCCGGCGGTCGAGGCCGCGGCGCGCGAGGCGATGTTCCTGACCGCGCCGGAGGTGGCCGAGCCGCCGTCCCTCGCCGCCGCCCGCCGCCTGATCGAGGCGTCGGAAGCCGCCCGCGCCCGCATAGAGGAGGCCCTGGGCGGGGTCTGAACCCGCCCTGCGCGGGCGCCCCGGCCCGCCGCCCCGACCGAGACGAGCCCTTGAGACGACCCGAGGAGAACCCCGGATGGACAACCCGACCTACCTGGCGCTGAGCCGCCAGTCCGGCCTGCTCAAGGAAATGCAGGTCGTCGCCAACAACATCGCCAACATCTCCACCACCGGCTACCGGCGCGAAGGCGTGGTCTTCGCCGAGATGATCGAGCCGCTGCCGGAGGGAGAGGATTCGCTCTCGATGACCGAGGCGCGGGTGCGCCGCACCGATTTTTCCCAGGGCGCGATGTCCAGGACCGGCGGCGCGCTGGACGTCGCGATCGAGGGCGACGGCTTCTTCATGGTGCAGACCCAGCAGGGCCCGACCCTGACCCGCAACGGCGCCTTCGCCCGCGACGCCGCCGGCGCGCTGGTCACGATGGACGGCTACCCGGTGCTCGACCAGGGCGGGGCGGCGCTGTTCGTGCCCGAGGGCGGCGAGGTGGTGATCGCCACCGACGGGACCGTCTCGGTCGACGGCCAGGTGCAGGGCACGCTCGCCGTCGTCACGGTCCCCGAGCCCGACAAGCTGATCCGCGAAGGCGGCGTCATGTTCCGCGCCGACCAGCCGCTGCTGCCCGCCGACGGAACGGTGTTCCAGGGCTTCGTCGAGGGTGGAAACGTGCAGCCGGTGGTGGAGCTCGCCCGGATGATCGAGGTGCAGCGCGCCTACGAACTGGGTCAGGCGATGCTGGAGCGCGAAGACGAACGCATCCGCGCCGCCGTGCGCCAGCTGGGCGGCCAGTCATGACCGCTCCGTCTCGGCCGCGACCGCCCGCTCGCCCCCCTGCGTCTCGACGTCTTCGGCCGTCGCTGGCGACCCGGCGCAACCGAATGCAGTCGGCGACCCGGCGCGGTCGGATGCCGCCGGCGGCCTCGCGCCCTCGGGCCGGGCCGCCGCCGCCACGCCCTCCGATGTCGTCCGGGCCCTCGCGCTCCCGAACCCTTCCGGCGTCTCGGCGCCGTCCCGTCTTCGCCCAGTCCAGGAGGATATCGCCATGCGCGCGCTGAAGATCGCCGCCACGGGAATGGAAGCCCAGCAGCTTCGGGTCGAGGTGATCTCCAACAACCTCGCCAACATGTCGACCACCGCCTACAACCCCCGCCGCGCCGAGTTCGCGGACCTGCACTACCAGCAGGCCCAGCGCGCCGGCACGGTGAACGCGGCCGACGGCACGGTGCTGCCCGCGGGCGTGCAGCTGGGGCTGGGCGTGCGCACCTCGGCGGTGTCGATGGACGTCGAGCAGGGATCCCTGCGCGCCACGGGCGGCGAGCTCGACGTGGCCATCGAGGGAAACGGCTATCTCGAGGTGCTGCTGCCCGACGGCAGCTCCGCCTACAGTCGCGACGGCACGCTGAAACGCAATGGCGACGGGCTGATCGTGACCTCCGACGGCTTCCCCGTGGCGCCCGAGATCACCATTCCCGCCGACGCCGTCTCGGTCTCGATCAACGCCGAGGGCGAGGTCTACGCCTATTTCCGCGACCAGGTGGGCGGCCAGCTGCTGGACCGCTTCAACCTGGTCAGCTTCGTCAACCAGAAGGGGCTCGAGGCGATCGGTGGCAATCTCTACCTGGAGACCGAGGCCTCGGGCCCTGCCGAGATCGGCGACGCC
>CAXGVP010000958.1:0-1874 GCA_964013055.1 uncultured Albimonas sp. | reverse complement strand
CAGCAGCTCCGACTGGCCGTTGCCGGCGACGCCGGCGATGCCGACGATCTCGCCCGCGCGGACCTCGAAGGACACCTTGCGCAGGCGCTCGACGCCCTGGCCGTCGATCACCTGCGCCTCGCGCACCCTGAGGCGGGTCTCGCCCGGATCGGCGGGGCCCTTCTCGACGCGCAGCAGGACGCGGCGGCCCACCATCAGCTCGGCCAGCTCCTCGACGCTCGTCTCGGCGGTGGCGCGGGTGGCGACCATCTCGCCCTGGCGCATCACCGAGACGCTGTCGGTGATCGCCATGATCTCGCGCAGCTTGTGGGTGATCAGGATCACGGTTTTGCCCTGCGCCTTGAGCTGGGCGAGGATGCGGAACAGCTGGTCCGCCTCGTCGGGGGTCAGCACGCCGGTGGGCTCGTCGAGGATCAGGATCTCGGCCCCGCGGTAGAGGGCCTTGAGGATCTCGACCCGCTGCTGCTGGCCCACGGGCAGGTCGCCGACGATGGCGTCGGGGTCGACGCGCAGCTGGTATTCCTTCTCGAGCTTCACCAGCTCGCGCCGCGCCGCCGCCCTGCCCCGGTTCAGGAGCGCGCCGCCCTCGGCGCCGAGCATGACGTTTTCCAGCACCGTGAACGGCTCGACCAGCATGAAGTGCTGGTGGACCATGCCGATGCCCAGGCCGATGGCGGCCTGGCTGTCGGGGATCGAGACCTTGCGCCCGCCCACCAGGATGTCGCCGCTGTCGGCCTGGTAGAAGCCGTAGAGGATCGACATCAGCGTCGACTTGCCCGCGCCGTTCTCGCCGATGATGCCGTGGATGGCGCCCGCCTCGATCCTGAGCGCGATGTCCTTGTTGGCGTGGACGGGACCGAAGCTCTTGTTCACGCCGACGAGTTCGATGGCGGGGGCCGGAGGGCTGGTCGTCATCGGCGGATCTCTCTCCCCTGCCCCTGCGCTCGGGCGGGGGCGCGTTGCAGGACGGGCGCGCTTACTGGACCGGGCAAGGGCCGTCCACGGTGCTGTCGTGGACCTTGATCTCGCCGTCGGCGATCAGCTCGGCGGCCTCGTGGGCGGCGGTCTCCATCTCCGGGGTGATCAGGTCGCGGTTGTGCTCGTCCAGCGCCCAGCCGATGCCGCCCTCGGCGATGCCGAGGCTGACCACGCCCGGCTTGAAGCCGTCGGCGCCGTCCTTGAAGGTCTCGTAGACGGCGACGTCGACCTTCTTGAGCATCGAGGTCAGGACCTGGCCCGGGTGCAGGCCGTTCTGGTTGGAATCCGTGCCGATGCCCAGCACGCCGGCGTCGGCGGCGGCCTGGAGCACGCCGATGCCGGTGCCGCCGGCGGCCTGCATGACCACGTCGGCGCCCTGCTCGATCTGGGTGCGGGCGATCTCGGCGCCGCGGACGGGATCGGACCAGGCGGCGGGGGTGTCGCCGGTGTAGTTGACCAGCACCTCGACGGTCGGGTCGGCGGCGCGCGCGCCCTGGATGTAGCCGCAGGCGAACTTTCGGATCAGGGGGATGTCCATGCCGCCCACGAAGCCCAGCTTGCCGGTCTGCGAGGCCATGGCGCCCAGCATCCCGACCAGGAAGCCGCCCTCATGCTCGCGGTAGACGATCGAGCGGATGTTGCCGCCCGAGACCACCATGTCGACGATGGCGAAATGGGCGTCGGGGAATTCGGGCGCGACCTTGGCCAGCGCCGCGGCGTGGTTGAAGCCGATGGCCACGATCGGGTCCTTGCCGTCGCGCGCGAAGCTGCGCAGCGCCTGCTCGGACTGGGAGGCGGACTGGATCTGGAACTCGGAGAAGGGGGCGTCGCGCTCCTCCGACCAGGCCCTGGCGCCGTTCCAGGCGCCCTCGTTGAAGCTCTTGTCGAACTTACCG
>CAXGVP010000957.1:0-1875 GCA_964013055.1 uncultured Albimonas sp. | reverse complement strand
TTCTCGCCGACGGGGAGCTGGCGCTCGACGCCCTGATCGCCTCGCGCGACGAGGAGGGCGTGCGCCTGCAGGCGATTCTCTCCGCCCAGGTCGACCGCATCGCCGAGCTGACCGAGACCGCCGAGGCCGCCGCCGCCGCCCGCGCCGCCGAGGCCGGCCCCGCCCTGACCCGCAAGCTCGAGGCGCTGGTCGCCGCCGGCGCGCCCGCCGAGGTCGGCCCCGAGCGCCTGGCCCAGGAGCTGGCGCTGCTGGCGGTGAAGGGCGACGTGCGCGAGGAGCTCGACCGCCTGCGCGCCCATGTCGGGGCCGCGCGCGACCTGCTCGCCGCCGCGGGCCCGGCGGGCCGCCGGCTGGAATTCCTGGTGCAGGAGTTCAACCGCGAGGCCAACACGCTCTGCTCCAAGGCCGACTTCGCCGCGCTGACCGCGACGGGGCTGGAGCTGAAGACGGTGATCGACCAGATGCGCGAGCAGGCGCAGAACATCGAATGAGGGCGCCGGCGGCCGGAGGGCCGCTGGCGATCCCCCCGGGGGCGGGGGACCTGGGGACAGTCACGGGAGGCCGCGGACGCGACCATGACCGGCACGGCGGACATGACCGACATCGAGGGCGCGCGCGCCCCTGACGGCCCGGTGGCCCGGGCGCGGCGCGCCGCGGACGCGCGCCGCGGGCTGCTGTTCATCCTCTCCTCGCCCTCGGGGGCGGGGAAATCCACGCTCTCGCGGCGGATCCTGGCCAACGACGGGGCCTTCGAGTTCTCGGTCTCGGCCACCACCCGGCCGCCGCGGCCGGGGGAGGAGGACGGGCGGGAATACCACTTCCTCGACCGCGCCCGCTTCGAGGCGATGATCGAGGCGGGCGAGTTCCTCGAGCATGCCGAGGTGTTCGGCAACCTCTACGGCACGCCCCGCGCGCCGGTGGAGGCGGCGCTCGCCTCGGGGCGCGACGTGATCTTCGACGTGGACTGGCAGGGCGGGCAGCAGCTTAGGAACTCGGTCCTGAAGGACGCGGTGGTCTCGGTGTTCATCCTGCCGCCCTCGATCGCCGAGCTGGAGCGGCGGCTGCGCGCGCGCGGCCAGGATTCGGCCGAGGTGATCGGCGGGCGGATGGCCCGCGCGATGGACGAGATCAGCCACTGGGACGCCTACGACTACGTCCTGATCAACGACGACCTGGAGCGCTGCGAGACCGAGATCCGCCGCATCCTGGCGGCCGAGCGGCTGGCCCGCGCGCGCCGCCCGGGGCTGGTGGGCTTCGTGCAGGCGCTGAACCGGGAATTCCAGGAGAGACTGCGATGACCGTCTACGCCCTTGGCGACCGCGTGCCCGAACTGCCCGACGACGGCGACGTCTGGGTGGCTCCCGGGGCCCATGTGATGGGCTCGGTGAGCCTCGCGCGCGGGGTCTCGATCTGGTTCGGCGCGGTGCTGCGCGGCGACAAGGAGCGGATCTCGATCGGCGAAGGCTCGAACATCCAGGACGGGACCGTGTGCCATGCCGACCCGGGCGTGCCGCTGACCGTGGGGGCGAACGTGACGGTCGGGCACAACGCGATCATCCACGGCTGCACGATCGGCGACGGCTCGCTGATCGGGATGGGGGCGACGGTGCTGAACGGGGCGAGGATCGGCAGGGGCTGCCTGATCGGCGCCAACGCCCTGGTCACCGAGGGCAAGGAGATCCCCGACGGCTGGATGGCGGTGGGCTCGCCCGCCAGGCCGGTGCGCGAGCTGACCGAGGCGGAGAAGGCCGGCCTGCTCGACTCGGCCCGCCGCTACCGCGAGAACGGCCGCCACTTCCGCGACACGCTGACCCCGCTCTGACGGCTCGGGCGGCCCTCGCGTCGGCTGCGCCTCCGCATCGCCCCGCCCGGCCG
>CAXGVP010000956.1:0-1884 GCA_964013055.1 uncultured Albimonas sp. | reverse complement strand
CCTGAGCGGCGCGGCCTGGGGGGACGCCTCCCCCGACGCCGCCTGAGCCGCGCGCGGCCGGGGGGCGCCCGCCACGGGCGTCCCGGCCGCTCCGCCGCGGCGGGCCCGCGGCCGGCCACGGGCGCGACCGTCGCGCCGCGGCCTCGGCGCCGCCTCAGGTCCGCAGGGCGACCAGGAAGCCGAAATAGGCCAACATCGCGCCCGAGATCGACAGGCCCATCGGGAAGCGCGCGCCCTTGCGCAGCGAGCGCCAGTCCGTCTCGCGCCCGCCCAGCGCCGCGCGGGCGAGGTGGATGGCCGCCAGGCCCAGCGCCAGGCCCAGCGCCAGCAGCTGCAGCACCATGCCCGCGTGGTGCAACGGCACGAACAGCGCGCAGGCCGCCAGCATCTTCACGTCGCCGCCCCCCATGCGGCCGAAGGAAAAGAAGGCGAAGCCCACCACCAGCACCAGCAATCCGCCCGCGAAGCGCCAGGCGATCTCCTCGAGCGGCAGGCCCGCCAGGCCCAGGGCCACGAAGATCAGCACCAGCCCGCCGTTCAGCCAGTTGGGGATCCGCATCCGCCGCAGATCCCAGATCGCGGCCGCGACCAGCAACGGCGCCGTGCACAGCGCCGTGGCCCAGGCCGCCTCGGCCGGCGTCAGTTCCACAAGACCCATCGTCCCCCTCTTCCTCGCGTGCCGCCGGTCAGGGCGCACGCCATGTCGCGTGCCCGTCCGCAGGCCCCCACAGCCCCGGCAGGCACATTTACGCTACGTTAATACACCTCAGGATCCGCGCAATGCCGACAGCTTCTCGGCGGCCGGTTCATAATGCGCGGGATGCGCGTCCAGCGACTGCTGGAGCAGCGACTCGGCCATCTCCCGGTCGCCCTGGCGCAGGGCGATGACGCCGAGGTTGTGCAGCAGCACCGCCTTCTCCTCGTCGGTCAGCGTGGCCACCGGCAGCCGGTAGCGCCGCTGCAGGCCGTTGGCGATGGCCAGGTTGTTCTTGGCCGAGAACAGCGAGGGATCGTAGACCAGCGCCTGCTCGAACATCCGCTCGGCCGCGTCGAACTCGCCGCGGGCCATCTTCGAGACGCCCCAGTTGTTCAGCACCGCGGCCGGCTGAGGCGACAGCGCCCGCGCCCGCTCCCACGCAAGATCCGCCGCCGCCCAGTCCTGGCGGTGATCGGCCATCAGCGCCTCGAGCATGGTTCGCCGGTCGGACTGGTAGTCGGCGGGGACCTTCTGCGCCTCGACCTCCGCCTCGGGCCACATGTCCAGGCGCGCCAGCGTCAGCGCGTATTCGACGTGATCGCGCGACATCGCCTGGTCGGCCTCGACCAGGTCGCGGAACACGGTGCGCGCCTCGGCGTAGCGCCCGGCCCGCGCGAGGCTGCGCGCCAGGCCGCGGCGCAGGCTGGGGCTCTCGGGGTCCGAGGAGAGCGCGTCGCGGAAATAGGCCACCGCCTCGTCGGCGCCGGCGACGGTGAGCATGATCTCGTTGATCGAGGCTTCCTCGAGCGGGTTGCGGTTGTCCGCCCGCTCCTCGTCGCCGTCGACGTCGGTGCGCGGAAGGTCGCCGGTGCAGGCCGCGAGCATCGGCGCGCCCAGCAGCGCGGCGGCAAGGGCGAGGCGGCGGAGAATGGGTCTCACGCTTCGGTCTCCGGACGAGGAACGGGGAGGCGGACCGCCGGGGCGCCCGCAACGGCGGGCGTCGGGGCCGCCGCAGTGGGGGTCGCCGGGGTGGCGGTCGCCGGGGTTGGGGCGGCGACGGGCGGCGGCGGGTCCGGGATCGGGGCCAGCGGCACGCCGCGGGCCCGGGCCACCATCGCGAGGTTGCGCGACAGCTCCGCCGGCGGCGCGAGGCCGCGGCGGGCCAACAGGTCGACGGCGGCGCGGCA
>CAXGVP010000955.1:0-1885 GCA_964013055.1 uncultured Albimonas sp. | reverse complement strand
GGGCCGCGGGGCCGAGCGCGGCGGCATCGACCCCGCCGGCGACGGCGCCTACGGCATCCTGCAGCAGGTGATCGGCGGCGGCGGCGGGCTCGCCTCCTTCGCCGGCCGCCCGGGCCAGGTGCAGGCGACGCTGGGCGCGAGCTCGACCGGCGGGTCCAAATCGGCGGACCTGGCGGCGATGCGCATGGATGCGGGCAGCTACTTCCCCTATTCGGGCACCACGCTCAGCCACGTGACCACGCAGGGCGACGACGCCCATGCGGCGGTGCTGCAGTCCATCGGCGGCGGCGGCGGCGTGGCGCGCGTGGGCTCGCCCGGGAAGGGGGGCGAGGCGCATCTCGCCCTCGGCGGCCTTGGCGGAGACGCCGACGGCGCGCGCGCGCAGATGGTCTACGCCTCGCAGTTCGCCACCACCGGCGACCGCTCGATGGGGCTGGTGGTGCAGTCCATCGGCGGCGGCGGCGGCATCGCCTCGGCCGGCGAGGCGCGCGACGTGGCCTCGATCCGGCTGGGCGGGGCGAGCGGCTTCTCCGGCCAGGCGGACGCCGGGCCCGCGACCCTCTATCTCTATCCCAACCCGACCAACCCCTGCCCCGGCCGTCCCTGCCACATCACCTTCGGCGAGGGCGCGCACGCGCTGGTCGCCCAGTCGATCGGCGGCGGCGGCGGCATCGCCGGCGACGTCTCGCTGGCCGACGGGCTGCGGCTGGTCGACTACGACGCCGCCGACGCGACCGGGTTCGAGAAGACCTGGGCCTCCGCCCAGGGCGTCGGCGCGGCCGGCATGGTCAACTTCGCGGTCGGCGTCGACGTGGTCACGCTCGGCGACGGCGCCTACGGGCTGATCGCCCAGTCCATCGCCGGCGGCGGCGGGCTGGCGGGCGGCGAGGACGGCGCCTTCGCCGGCAAGACAGGCGCCACGAACGCCGCCAACCAGGCCGGCGCGATCTACGTCGAGGTCGGCGAGGTCGGCTCGATCACCGCCTCGGGGCGCAACAGCGCCGCGATCTTCGCCCAGTCGCTGGGCGACGACATCTCCACCCAGAGCCTCGAGGTGGTGATCGGCGGCGCGGTGACCGGCGGCACGGGCGAGTTCGGCCTCGGCCTGCTGGCCCACGGCGGCAACGCCTCCAACCTGCTCACGATCAGCGAGACCGGGATCCTGGGCTCGCTCGAGGGGCAGGCGGTGCGCTACGTCGGCGCCACCAACGACACGAACTCGCGGCTGACCATCGACAACGCCGGCCTGCTCTCGGGCTCGGTCGAGGCGATGTATCGCGACGGAGAGGTCTACCTGCAGCAGGGCGCCGCCCTGGCCGAGATCTCGGCGCGGCCTGCGGCCGTGGCGACCGGGCGGCTCAGCCGGCCGGCGGCGCGGCTGGTCAACCGGCGCGGCGGCGTGGCGACGGGGGCCCGGGTCTACCAGGCCGACGTGGTCAACCGCGGCCTGCTGGTGGCGGGCGAGGCGGGGCGGTTCGCGCCGCTCTCGATCGCGGGCCACCTGGTGCAGGGGGAGCGCGGCACGCTGGCGGTCGACGCCAACCCGATGACCGGCAAGGGCGACGTGATCCGCGTCGCCGGCGACGCCCGCCTGGACGGCGAGCTGCAGGTGGCCGCCCGCGCCCTGGCGCTGGGGGCCGAGCATGAGCTGATCGAGGTGCAGGGCGACATCTCCGGCGCCTTCGACCGGGTCGCGGGCGCCCTGTTCCGCTTCGAGCAGTCGGTCGCCGACGGGACCCTGAGCGTGCGCGCCACCGGCATCGAGATCGACGAGGCCCCCGGCCTCGGCGCGCAGGAGGCCGCGGCCGCCCGCTATCTCGAGCGGCTGTTCATGACCGGCGACGCCTCCTACGCCCGCTTCTTCGGGCGGCTGGAGGCGGCGGCG
>CAXGVP010000954.1:0-1888 GCA_964013055.1 uncultured Albimonas sp. | reverse complement strand
CGGCGGGGGCGAGGGGGGCGGGGGCGAGGCGGGCGGGGGAAGGCAGCGCGGCGGCGGACGGGGAGAGGGCGGACCTGGCGAGACCGGGCGAGGCGCGGCCGGACGTGGGGGGATTGGCGGTGGGCGGATTGGGCGTGGGCGGATTGGACGTTGCGGGGCCGACCCTGGGGGAGCCCGATGGACCGGAGCCGGACGTGGCGCGGCCCGAAGCGGCAGGCCCGGGCGCGGCGGGGCGGGACCAGGCGGGACCTGACGCGACCAGCCCGGAAGCCGCCCGGACAGCCGGACCCGGCCGCGGCAAGGCGAGGCCGCGCGGGACGGGGCCACGCAGGACGGGGCCGCGCAGGACGGGGCCGCGCAGGACGGGGCCGCGCGGGACGGGGCCGCAGCAGGCGGACGCCCGCAAGGCGCAGGGGCGCCGGGCGGGGGCCGGGCGCCTCCCGGCGGCGCGGCGCCGGAGGGCCAGTGCCTGGCGGGGGAGGCAGGTCATGGCGCGGGCGTCCTTCCCGGCTGGGGGCGGAGGGGGCTTGTGCACGAGACGTCCGGCGCCGCCCTGCTGTCAACCTCCTGTCAGCGACCTTCGCCGCACGGACGCGCCGGACCCGCGCCCGGGGCGCCTCGCGCCCCAAGGCCTCGCCGCGATCGGGGCCGCCCGCGCTCAGCCCTCGCGGGGAGGCGCCGAGACCCGGTCCGCCTCCGGATGCAGCGCCGAGCGCTCGCGCCCCGGCATCGACCAGCCGCGGGCGGCATGGTCGAAGCCGTCGAGCTCGGTCGTCTCGGGGCGCTGCTGGTAGTAGGAGCGGATCTCGGAGATGCGCCCGTCGCGGAAGCGGAAGAACTCGGCGCCGCGGGTGGCGATGCGCGGGGCGTCGGGCGCGGCCGAGGGCGGGCGCCACCACATCGACCACTCGATGACGGTCTCGGGCCCCTGCGAGATCGCGCTCTCCACCACCCAGCGGGCGTCCAGCAGGCGGGCGGTCTTGCGCCAGTAGCGGGCCAGGTGCTCGGCGCCGCGGACCGGGGCGGCGCCGATGTTGGGCGCGAGGAAATAGTGCACGACGTCGGCGTGCAGGGTGGCGCGCAGGCCGTCGAGATCGCCGGCGGTGCAGGCCTCGTAATAGAGGCGCACGGTCTCGACCTGGGGGTCGCGGGACGGCGGGGGGCTGGCGGTCATCGGGTCCTCCGGTTTCGGACCAGCCTGCCGTGCGGGGCGGCGATTGGGAAGCGGGCCCCGAGTCAGGCGAGGCGGCGGATCCCGAGGCACGCGCGACGGCAGGCATCGCGGCAGGCGACGTCGAGGCATACCGCGCAGGCGCCTCGGCAGGCCTGGAGACAGCCCCCGACGCCATCGCGAGGCCCGTCGCCCTTCAAGCGCCCCCTACCGGCACGACCCATCGCAGACCGCCCCCCGGACGCAGGCCGCAGCCCCGCCCGCGGCGCCCCCCGCCCGTCGCCCCCGCCCGGCCGCAGGCGCCCACGCCGGCTCTCCCGCGGCGAGCGGAACGCCCGCAAAACGCGCCGAACGTCACGCCGCGGGGCCGGCGCCAGCCGGCCCATGCCGCCGCGCATTCATCGTGAAAACCGCCCCCCGCCGGCCGCCCCGGGCGCGACGCCCGCAAGCCGCGGCGAGCCCGCCGCCTGCCGCCCGCGCCGACCGAGCCGCCGCGGCCCGGCCGCAGGCCGGCATCGGCGCCGCAAGGCGCCGTCGTGCGCGATGACCAAGATACTGGGGGCCGGCTTCGGCATGGCTAGGGTGTGACGGTGTCGAACTGAACGCTTTGCTTTAGGTGCTGGACGGCTCGCTTCTGCAGTTGGCAGACGCGTGACTCGCTGATGCCCATGATCGAGCCGATCTCCTTGAGCGCTTTGCCCTCAAAGAGGCCCATCT
>CAXGVP010000953.1:0-1888 GCA_964013055.1 uncultured Albimonas sp. | reverse complement strand
CCGGGCCCGCCGGTCGCATCCAGGAAGGCCAGCCAGCGCGCCCCGGTCGGGCCGGCGACCTCGGCCCGCGGCCGCAGCGCCAGGGCGGCGCGGCGCAGGATCGGGGCCACGGCGGCCGGGTCGTCGCCGGCCGAGGCGAGGGCGGCCAGCGCCTCCCGCCGCCAGGCGTTCGCGCGGCGCCGCCGGCGCAGGACCAGCGCCGCCCAGCCCAGCAAAAGCGCCAGCGCCAGGCCCAGGACGATCCAGCCCGGCGTCTGCGGGGTCATCGCCACCGGCGACGGCGGCGGCGGCTGGCGCAGCTCCGCGAGCAGGTCGACGAGGGTTTCCATCTCGCCCGCCGGCGCGGCGCCGGGGGCCGGGGTTTCGGCGCTCCGCCCCGCATCCGTAGGCGCGTCGGCCGAGGACGGCGCGGCGCCGGGCGAGGCCTGGGCCAGCACGACGGCGGCCGCGTCCCCGAGCGCGGGCGGAAGGCTCTGCGACGTGTCGGGGAGGGGCGTCCCGGGGGGAGGCGTCGCCGTTTCGGCGGCCCGCTGGGCGGCAGAGGGCGCGCGGGTCTCCGCGGCGGGCGAAGGCGCGGGGCCGGCGGATCGGTCAACCGCCAGGGCCGGCGGCGGCTGCGACGCTTGCGGGAACGGCGCGCCGACGGGAGGGGCCGCGGAGGTCATCGCCGGCCCCCCACCGCAGGGGCGAGGCCCATCAGCCGGCGCAGCTGGGGGACCGTCTCCTCGGCCGAGGTCAGCGGCAGCACCGGCACGCCGAGCGCACGCTGCCAGTCGAGGATCGCGGCCAGCCGGCCGCGGGTCATCTCGCGCAAGGAGCGGTGGGCGGCGCGGTCGGCGGTGTTCACCTCCGCCTGCAGCTCCCCGTCCGAGACCACCAGCGAGACGCCCTCCGGCAGATCCTCGGCGAACGGGTCGGAGACGAGGCCCAGCACCAGGTCGTTGCGCCGCGAAAGGGTGGAGACGAGGCGCCGGGTCTCCTCGTCCACCCCGTCGAAGTCCGAGAAGACCAGCACCAGGTGGTTGCGCGGCGCGATGCGCGCCACCGCCCGCAGCACCCGGTTCAGCGGCATCGGCGCCAGGTTGGGCGCATCGGCGGCGAGCATCCGGTTGGCCTCGGCCAGCGAGGCCAGGAACCGGTCGAGCGAGGCGCGGGTGCGGGCGGGGCGGATCTCGGCGAGATGCGCGTCGCCGAAGACGATGCCGCCGACCCGGTCGCCCTGGTCTCGGATCCGGAAGGCGGCGAGCGCGGCCGCCTCGGCGGCGGTGACGGCCTTCATGTTCAGGGACGAGCCGAAGAACATCGACATGCGCTGATCGACGACGATCAGGGCGGGGCGGTCGCGCTCCTCGGTGGTGACGCGCACGAAGGGTTCTCCGGCGCGCGCGGTGGTCTTCCAGTCGATGGCGCGCACGTCGTCGCCGGGGACGTAGGCGCGCAGCTCCTCGAAGGTGAGCCCCCGGCCGCGCAGGCGCGAGGCGTGGCGCCCGTTCATGGCGGAGCGCGCCGGCTGGCGGGGGGCGAAGCTGAGCGCGCGCGCCCGCCCCTCCAGCGCCCTGAGCCCGGCCAGCGAGACATGCACCCGCGGATCGTCCAGCGCCTGCGGCCTTGCGGCGACCAGGCCGGCGCGGAGCCGGGCGCGGGCGGAGGGGGCGGACATGCGGCTCAGGGCAGGGCGACGGTGGCGAGGATCTCCTCGACCACGCGGTCGGGGGCGACGCCCTCCCCCTGGGCCTCGTAGCTCAGGCGCAGGCGGTGGCGCAGCACGTCCGGCGCCACGGCGCGCAGGTCCTCGGGGTCGACGTAGTCGCGCCCCGCCAGCCAGGCATGCGCCCGGCCGCAGCGGTCCAGCGCCAGCGAGGCGCGCGGGCTCGCCCCGATCTCGATC
>CAXGVP010000952.1:0-1894 GCA_964013055.1 uncultured Albimonas sp. | reverse complement strand
CCGCCCCGCCCAAGCCGCGCCGGCGGTGCGCGACGCGCTCGCCTCCGCCACGGCCGCACGGCGTGAGGCGGAGCCTGCCCCCGCCCCCGCGCCCCGGCCGGCCGAGGCGAAGCCCGTCGCGACCACCGATCCGGGCGAGTCGCCCTCGATCCCGCTGGACCCTCGCTTCACCTTCGACCGCTTCGTGGTCGGCAAGCCCAACGAACTCGCCCACGCCGCCGCCCGCCGCGTGGCCGAGGGCGGGGACGTGACCTTCAACCCGCTGTTCCTCTATTCGGCGTCCGGCCTGGGCAAGACCCACCTGATGCACGCCATGGCCTGGCGCCTGGCCGAGAGCCGCCCCGAGGCGAAGGTGGTCCTGCTGACCGCCGAGCAGTTCATGTACCGCTTCATCCAGGCGCTGCGCTCGAAGGACATGATCGGCTTCAAGCAGATCTTCCGCTCGGTCGACGTGCTGATGATCGACGACGTGCAGTTCATCGCCGGCAAGGACTCGACCCAGGAAGAATTCTTCCACACCTTCAACGCGCTGGTGGACCAGGGCAAGCAGGTGGTGA
This sequence comes from uncultured Albimonas sp., assembly GCA_964013055.1. GTDB lineage: Bacteria > Pseudomonadota > Alphaproteobacteria > Rhodobacterales > Rhodobacteraceae > Albimonas. The sequence goes on along the minus strand of CAXGVP010000952.1, from coordinate 1,337 downwards.
TCTCCGGCGACCGCAACCCGGTGGACATGGAGCACCTCGAGGAGCGGATTCGCTCGCGCCTGCAGTGGGGCCTGGTCGTCGACCTGCACCCCACGGACTACGAGCTGCGGCTGGGCATCCTGCAGTCCAAGCTGGACCTGCTGCAGGCCTCCCACCCCGAGGTCGTGATCCAGCCCCGGGTGCTGGAGTTCCTGGCCCACCGCATCAGCTCGAACGTGCGGGTGCTGGAAGGCGCGCTGACCCGCCTGACCGCCTTCGCCTCGCTGGTGGGGCGGCCGGTGGACCTCGACATGGCGCAGGAGTGCCTGGCCGACATCCTGCGCGCCGCCGACCGCAAGGTCACGGTCGAGGAGATCCAGCGCAAGGTCGCGGCCCACTACAACGTGCGCCTGACCGACCTGCTGTCGCCCCGGCGCGCGCGGGTGGTGGCCCGGCCGCGGCAGGTGGCGATGTGGCTGGCCAAGACACTGACCTCGAAGAGCCTGCCCGACATCGGCCGGCGCTTCGGCGGGCGCGACCACACCACCGTGATCCACGCCTGCAAGACCATCGAGAAGCTGAAGGAAACCGACAGCCAGATGGCCGAGGACCTGGAGCTGCTGCGCCGCATGCTGGAGGGCTGACCCCCTCCGCCGCCGCCCCGGCTCCTGAAAATCGAAACCGCCGAAGGCCCTGCCGTCGGCGGTTTCGCTTTTGTGGGCCCCGCGTGGCGACAATTCCGGAGCGTCCCCAGCGCCCGAGTGGTCTGCGGGCCGCGAGTCGGAGCCGGGGTCCGCGGGCCGAGGGCCGAAGACTCTTCGCCTCATCCCGCGCCGTTCGCGCCCCCCGAGCCGCGCGAGGCCCCGGGTCAAGCCCGGGGCGCACGCCCTCGGCGAGCGTCACGAGGGGCGCCCGACGGAAGCGCGGCGGGGGCCACGGGGCGCAGGCGACGCTCTGACCGTGGAGCCCGTGGAGCCCGTGGAGCCCGTGGAGCCCGTGGAGCCCACGGTGGTCGCGGAGTGGAAGCTCCGCGGGGTCGCAGGGGCGCGGGGCGGAGGCCGCCGGTCGCCGCAGATCGGCGGGCCGCCGGGGCGGGGCGGGCGTCAGGGCGCCGGGCGGAGGCCGATCAGGCGGCCCGGCTGGCGCGGGCGGGGGCGGCGCTGGCGGTGAACTCGGCGACCAGCGCCTGCAGGCCGCGGGCGGTGTCGGTCATCTCGCCGGTGCGCGCAGCGGCCTGGCCGGCCATCTCGGCGTTGCGCTGGGTGGTCTGGTCGAGACCGGCGATCGACTGGCTGATCTCCTCCACCCCCCCGGTCTGCTCGAGGCTGGCGGCGCTGATCTCGCCGATCGTGGCCTCG
>CAXGVP010000951.1:0-1898 GCA_964013055.1 uncultured Albimonas sp. | reverse complement strand
CCGCAGTTGCTGTGCATCGACGACCTGCACTGGGCCGACGCCGGCGCGCGCCGGGTGCTGGCCGACCTGCTGCGCGCCCGGCCCCGCGGGGTCTCGGTGCTGGCCGCCACCCGCGGCGAGGCCGAGGAGGCCAGCCGCGAGGACGCCGCCGCCGCCGGCGGCGCGGCCGACGGCGTCGACGGCTGGCGCTTCGACCGCGTCCTGCGGCTGGGCCCGATCACCGACGCCGCCTGCCGCGAGGCGGTGGGCCTGCTGAAACCCGGTCTCAGCGGCTTCGAGAGCACGCTGTGCTGCGAGGTCTCGGGCGGCAACCCGCTGTTCCTCGAAGAGGTCTGCCACGCCCTCTCCGATCACGGCGGCGACCCGCGCGCGGCGCTGGACCTGCGCCTCGACGCCTGGCTCGAGCAGACCATCGAGACCCGCCTGCACGCCCTGCCCGAGCGGCTGCAGAAGATCGTCCACGCCTGCGCCGCGGTCGGCCCCTCGGCCCCGCGCGCGCTGGTCGACGCGGTGCTCGACCCGCCGCCCGAGCCGGCGGAGCTGGAGGCGCTGGCCGGCTCCGACCTGCTCTATCCCTCCGACGGAGAGGGGGCGCTGACCTTCAAGCACGGCATCGCCCGCGACGTGATCTACCGCACCATCGGCCTCGACGACCGCCGGGCGCTGCACGCGCGGCTCGCCGCGGCGCTGGAGCGGGGGGCGGGCGCGGGGCCCGAGGGCCCCTCGATCGAGCTTCTCGCCCACCACGCCTGGCGGGCCGAGGACCTGCGCGCCGCCGCCGCCCATGCCGAGAAGGCCGGCGACAAGGCCGCCGCCGCCTCGGCGCTGGACCGCGCGGGCGCGCAGTTCTCGGTGGCGCTCGACGCGCTCGAGCGGCTGCCCCAGGACGCGGGCGTGCGCGCGGCGCGGGTCTCGGTCGCCTGCCGGCTGGCCTTCGCCTCGGTCTTCGACCCCTCCGCCGAGGCCATCGCGAGGGTCGAGCGGGCGCGCGCCGCGGCCGAGGCCGCGGGCGACCGCCGCGGGGCCGCGCGCATCGACTACTGGGCGGGGTATCTCCTCTATGCCGCGGGCGACGTGCGCCGGGCCGCGGCGCGGCTGGGGGCGGGGATGCTGGCCGCCCGCCAGATCGAGGACGCCAACCTCGCCGTGCAGGCCGCCGCCTGCCTGGGCAACTGCCACGTCGTCGCCGGCCGCCACGACGCCGCCGAGGCGACGCTCGCCCCCACCCTCGCCGCCATGCGCCCGCATCTGGCGCTGGAACTGGTGCGCGTCGGCTACGCCTACGCGCTCGCCTCGCGCGCCGCCTCGCTGGCCGACCGGGGCGACTACGCCGCCGCCGACGCCGCCTTCGAGGAGGCGCTGGAGACGGTGCGCGGCCTCGACCACGAGGTCGAGGGCTCGGTCCTGCTGCTGTGGAACGCCGCGGCCCTGCAGCAGGGGCGCTGGGACGCGGCGGCGGACAGGATCGCCCGCGCGCTGGCGGTGGCCGAGCGGGTGCGCAGCCTCTACCTCGCGCTGCGCGCCCGGGCGGCGCAGGCCTATGCGGGGTCGCTGGACGATCCCGGCCCCGGCTCGCTCGCCGCCCTGATGGGCGCGACCGAGCGGCTGGAGGCCCGCGGCATGCGGCTGTGGAGCTCGCTGAGCTACGGCTGGCTGTCCGAGGCGGCGGTCGGGCGCGGCGACCTGGTGCTGGCGCGCCGTGCCGCGGCCCGGGCCTTGCGCCGCACGCGCGCCGACGACCGGCTGGGAGAGATCATCGCGCGGCGCGCCCTCGCGCCCGCGCTCGCCGCCGCGGGGGACGAGGCCGGCGCGCGCCGCCGCCTCGCCGCCGCCCTCGCCGGGGCCGAGGCGCGCGGCTCGCGCCCCGAGGCGGCGCTGTGCCGCCTGGCCGAGGGCCG
>CAXGVP010000950.1:0-1900 GCA_964013055.1 uncultured Albimonas sp. | reverse complement strand
CCCCGGCCAGGCGCCCCGGCCAGGCGCCCCGGCCAGGCGCCCCGGCCAGGTGCCCCGACCAGGCGCCCCCGGCCGGCGTCCGCCGGGGCGCAGCGCGCAGCGCCCGGATCGGGGGGGGGCGGGACCGCAGGCGCGGGGCCCGGGCGCCGCGCTCAGCTCTGGCGCGCCACCGTGAAGCGGGCGGCCAGCGCCAGGGGGCGGGCGCGGGCGCCGAAGGGGGCGAGCCTGGCCTCGGCCTCGGCGGCCAGTTCGGCGGCGCGGGCGCGGGCGACTTCGAGGCCGAGGAGGGAGACGAAGGTGGCCTTGCCCGCCGCCTCGTCCTTGCGCAGCGCCTTGCCCGCGGCCTCGGCGTCGCCGGAGACGTCGAGCACGTCGTCCTGGATCTGGAAGGCCCGGCCCAGCGCCTCGGCATAGCCCCGGATCGCGAGCCGCGCGGCTGGGTCGGCGCGGCCCAGGATCGCGCCGGCCTCGGCGGCGAAGACGATCAGGGCGCCGGTCTTGAGGGCCTGCAGCCGCTCGATCTCGGCGAGCTTCAGGGGGGCCTCCGCGCTCTCGGCGGCGATGTCGAGGGCCTGGCCGCCGACCATCCCCGCGGCGCCGGCGGCGCGGGCGAGGCCGAGGCAGAGCTCGGCGCGCACGGCGCCGTCGGCGTGGGTTCGGGGGTCGGCCAGGATCTCGAAGGCCAGAGTCTGCAGGGCGTCGCCGGTCAGGACCGCGGTCGCCTCGTCCCAGCGCCGGTGCACGGTGGGGCGGCCGCGGCGCAGGTCGTCGTCGTCCATGCAGGGCATGTCGTCATGGACCAGGGAATAGGCGTGCAGGCACTCGACCGCCGCGGCGGCGCGCTCGGCCCCCTCGGAGGGGGCGCCGAACAGCTCGGCGACTTCCAGCGCCAGGTAGGCCCGCAGGCGCTTGCCCCCGCCCAGGGAGGCGTAGCGCATGGCGGGCGCGAGGCCCGGCCGCTCGCCCAGCAGATGGGCGGGGGGCAGCAGCGCCTCCAGCGCGCCCTCGACGATGGCGACGTCGGTGGCCAGGCGCTCGGCGAACTCGGGGGCCCAGTCGGGCGCCTCCGTCACGGACATGCTCAGTCGACCTGCGCAGGCCGGGCCGAGACGGTCCCGTCGGGGGCTTCGGCGATCTGGGCGACCTTCAGCTCGGCCGCCTTCAGCTTGGCCTCGCAATGCGCCTTCAGCTTCGCGCCCCGCTCGTAGAGGCTGATCGAGGCGTCGAGCGGGGCGTCCCCGCTCTCCAGCCGGTCGACCACCTGCTCGAGCTCGCGCATCGCCTCCTCGAAGGACAGGTCGTCGACAGGTTTGGCGTCGGGTTTCGGGTCGGTCATAGGCTCCGCTCCATCAGCGCCTGGACGTGGGCCGCGGTCGAGACCGCCAGCCCCACCAGGTCGTAGCCGCCTTCCAGCACCGAGACGACGCGGCCTTCCGCGCAGGTCTCGGCGAGGTCGCAGATGCGGTGGGTGATCCAGGCGAAATCCGCCTCGACCAGGTTGAGCTCGGCCAGCGGATCGCGGTGGTGGGCGTCGAAGCCGGCCGAGACGATGATCAGTTCGGGCGCCGCCGCGGCGACGGCGGGCAGCAGCCGGTTCTCCCAGGCCGCGCGGAACTGGGGGCCGCCGGCGCCGGGACGCAGGCCGGCGTTGTGGACGTTGCCATGGGCGCCGGTCTCCGACTCCGCCCCGGTGCCGGGATAGAGCGGCCACTGGTGGGAGGAGCAGAACGTCGCCCGCCCCTCGTCCCACAGCACCGCCTGGGTGCCGTTGCCATGGTGGACGTCGAAGTCGACCACGGCGACGCGGCTGAGCCCGCGATTTTCCAGCGCGTGCAGGGCGGCGATGGCGGCGTTGGCGAACAGGCAGAAGCCCATCGGGGTCGAGGGTTCGGCATGGTGG
>CAXGVP010000949.1:0-1900 GCA_964013055.1 uncultured Albimonas sp. | reverse complement strand
GGGGGGGAGCAAGCGGCGTCCGGTGGCGCGCCCCGGGCTTGACCCGGGGCCTCTCGCGGTCGGTGACGGGCGCGGGGCCGGCGTCGGCGCGTCAGCCGCGCCCGGTCTTGCCGATCTGGGCGACGCCCAGCGCGGAGAGGGCCGTGGCCACGATGTGCTCGGCGTCCAGCCCGGCCTGCTCGTACATCGCCGAGGGCGAGTCGTGGTCCTGGAACAGGTCCGGCAGGGTCATCGGGCGGATGGCGAGGCCGCGGTCCAGCGCGCCCTCGGTCGCCAGAAGGTGCAGGACCTGGGCGCCGAAGCCGCCCGAGGCGCCCTCTTCCAACGTGATCAGGGCGGCGTGCTCGCGCGCAAGGCGCAGGATCAGCTCGCGGTCCAGGGGCTTGGCGAAGCGGGCGTCGGCGACGGTGGCCGAGACGCCCCTGGCCTCCAGGTCCTCGGCGGCCTTCACCGCCTCGGCGAGGCGGGCGCCGAAGGAGAGGATGGCGACCGACGTGCCCTCGCGCACCACGCGGCCGCGGCCGATCTCGAGGGGCTCGGGCCGCTCGGGGATCTCGACGCCGACGCCCTCGCCGCGGGGGTAGCGGAAGGCGATGGGGCCGGAATCGTGGGCCACGGCGGTGGCGACCATGCGGGCGAGCTCGGCCTCGTCCGCGGCGGCCATCACGGTCATGCCGGGGAGGTTGGCGAGGTAGCCCACGTCGAAGGCGCCGGCGTGGGTGGCGCCGTCGGCGCCGACCAGCCCCGCGCGGTCGATGGCGAAGCGCACCGGCAGGGACTGCAGGGCGACGTCGTGCACCACCTGGTCGTAGGCGCGCTGCAGGAAGGTCGAGTAGATCGCGCAGAACGGCTTCATGCCCGAGGCCGCGAGGCCGGCGGCGAAGGTCACCGCGTGCTGCTCGGCGATGCCGACGTCGAACATGCGGTTGGGGAAGCGCTTGCCAAACACGTCCATGCCGGTGCCGTCGGGCATCGCGGCGGTGATGCCGACGATGCGGTCGTCGCGCTCGGCCTCGCGCACCAGGCTCTGGGCGAAGACCTTGGTGTAGGAGGGGGCGTTGGAGGGCGCCTTCTTCTGCGTCCCCGTCGCCACGTCGAACTTGGCGACGCCGTGGTAGCGGTCGGCGCTCTGCTCGGCGGGGCGGTAGCCCTTGCCCTTCTGGGTGATGGCGTGGATCAGCACCGGCCCGTCGGCGCGCGCCTTGACGGTGCGGAGCACGGGAAGGATCTGGCTCATGTCATGGCCGTCGATGGGGCCGACGTAGGAGAAGCCCAGCGCCTCGAAGAGGGTGCCGCCGACGGCGAGTTCCTTGAGCAGGTGCTTGGCGCGGCGCGCGCCCTCCCGGAACGGGCCGGGCAGCAGGCTGGCGGCGCCCTTGGCCACCGCGGCGAAGTCCTGGAAGGGCTCGCCGGCCCAGAGGCTGGTGAGGTAGCGCGACATGGCGCCCACGGGGGGCGCGATGGACATCTCGTTGTCGTTGAGGATCACCACCAGCTTGGAGCCGAGGTGGCCGGCGTTGTTCATCGCCTCGTAGGCCATGCCCGCCGACATCGCCCCGTCGCCGATCACCGCGATGGCGTGCCCGCCCTCGCCGAAGCCGAGATCCCGGGCCGCCGCGAAGCCCAGCGCGGCCGAGATCGAGGTCGAGGAATGCGCCGCGCCGAACGGGTCGTAGGGGCTCTCCGAGCGCCTGGTGAAGCCCGAGAGCCCGCCCCCCTGGCGCAGGGTGCGGATCCGGTCGCGCCGGCCGGTGAGGATCTTGTGGGGATAGGCCTGGTGGCCGACGTCCCAGATCAGCTTGTCGCGCGGCGTGTCGAAGACGGCGTGGATGCCCACGGTCAGCTCCACCACGCCCAGGCCCGCGCCCAGGTGGCCGCCGGTCTCGGAGACGGCGGAGAT
>CAXGVP010000948.1:0-1907 GCA_964013055.1 uncultured Albimonas sp. | reverse complement strand
TAGATGGCGTCGGCGAGGTCGGTGGCCTCCCACGAGAAGCCGCCGTCCGCCTCGGGCGCGCGGCCGAAGTGCCCGTAGGCCGCGGTCCGCTCGTAGATCGGGCGGTTCAGCTGCAGCTTCTCGCGGATGCCGCGCGGCGACAGGTCCATCACCGCGTTCACCGCCGTCTCGATCGCCTCCTCGGAGACCTCGCCGGTGTCGAGCGTGTTGGCGTAGATCGACAGCGGCTGGCTGACGCCGATGGCGTAGCTCAGCTGGATCACGCATTTCTTCGCCAGGCCCGCCGCGACCACGTTCTTGGCCAGGTACCGCGCCGCGTAGGCCGCCGAGCGGTCCACCTTGGTCGGATCCTTGCCCGAGAACGCGCCGCCGCCGTGGGGCGCAGCCCCGCCGTAGGTGTCGACGATGATCTTGCGGCCGGTCAGGCCGGCGTCGCCGTCCGGCCCGCCGATCACGAACTTGCCCGTGGGGTTCACATGCCAGGCGCAGTCGTCGGCGATCCAGCCGTCGGGAATCTCGCCGCGGATCAGCGGCTCGACCCGCTCGCGCACCTGGGCCGAGGTCAGGTCCGGGTCGAGGTGCTGGGTCGACAGCACGATCGAGGTCACCGCCGCCGGCATCCCGTTCTCGTAGCGCATGGTCAGCTGCGCCTTGGCGTCGGGGCCCAGCCAGGTCTCGCCGCCGAACTTGCGCGCCTCGGTCAGCTTCTTGAGGATCGCGTGGCTGTAGTGGATCGGCGCGGGCATCAGCGCGTCGGTCTCGTCGGTGGCGTAGCCGAACATGATGCCCTGGTCGCCCGCGCCCTCGTCCTTGCCGTCGGCGGCGTCGACGCCCTGGGCGATGTGGGCGGACTGGGCGTGCAGGTAGTTCTGCACCGCCATGGTCTTCCAGTGGAAGCCGTCCTGCTCGTAGCCGATGTCCCGGACCACCCCGCGGGCGATCTCCTCGACCGAGTCGATCACCGCCTGCGGCCCGCGCACCTCGCCGCCGATGATCACCCGGTCGGTGGTCGCGAAGGTCTCGCAGGCCACGCGGCTGTAGGGATCGGCGGTCAGGAACGCGTCGAGGACGGCGTCCGAGATCCGGTCGCAGACCTTGTCCGGATGACCCTCGGACACGGATTCCGAGGTGAAGAGATAGTTGTTCCGGGCCAAGCGCGCGCTCCCTTGAACAAGGGCCGCGCGCAGGGGGCGCGCGCGGCGTTTTTCCGACGTGAACGGAGCAACGTCTAAGCAGCCCGGCTCCGCGCGGTCAAGGCGAGCGCCCCCCGCATGCGCCCCCAGGGCCCCCTCAGCCCGGGCCTGCAGCCCTCTCCGCGCGCAGACGCCGCAGGCTCCGGGCGGCGACGGGCGCCGCCAGCGCCAGCACCGCCAGCGCCATCCACGGCCCGTCGCCGGTCCGCGAATAGAGCGTGGGCGGCAGCGCGATCGGCAGGCGGGCCTGCACCGCGCCCGCCTCCAGCAGGCCCAGCCGCTCGACCACCCGCCCCCAGGGATCGATCATCGCCGAGATCCCGGTGTTGGCCGCGCGGGCCAGCGGCAGGCCCTGCTCGATGGCGCGCATCCGGGCCTGGTGGAAGTGCTGCCAGGGCCCGGCCGAGGCGCCGAACCAGGCGTCGTTGGTCACCTGCACCAGCCAGCGCGGCCGCGCCTCGGGGCCCGCGCCGGGCATCTCGTGGGGGAAGATCGTCTCGTAGCAGATCTGCGGGCTCAGCGCGGGCAGGCCGGGCAGGTCCATCCGCGCGGGGCCGTCGCCGGCGCCGAAGCCGCCGCTCTCGCCCACCAGCGGGCCGAGGCCCAGCCCCTGCATCAGGCCGAACAGCGGCAGGTACTCGCCGAAGGGCACCAGGTGGCGCTTGTCGTAGGCGGCGAGGATCTTGCCGTCGGGCCCGACCGCCTCCAGCGCGT
>CAXGVP010000947.1:0-1907 GCA_964013055.1 uncultured Albimonas sp. | reverse complement strand
CCTGTTCCGGTCGGTTTGGTCGTCTGCTCGTTATTGCGAGCCAATATAGCGCACTACGGCCCGACGTTGAAGCGCGGCGTTCACATGCCCGCGTCCGGCAGCATCAGCGCCAGCGCGATGGGGATTGTCAGCACCGCCACCAGGGTCGAGACGACGACGGCGCCGGCCACCCGCTCGGGCTCGGCGGCGTAGCGCTCGGCCATCAGGTAGGAGGTGACGGCGACGGGCATGATCATCTGCAGGATCAGCGCATGCGTGCCCGACAGGTCCACGCCCAGCGCCCGCGCGCCCACCCAGCCCGCCGCCCCGCAGACCGCGATGCGCAGGACCGAGAGCACGATCGCAGGCCCCACCCCGCTGACCGTCAGCCGGGCGACCGAGACGCCCAGCGTCACCAGCATCAGCGGGATCGCCATCTGGCCCGCCAGCTCCAGCGAACGCATCAGGAACAGGGGAAGCTCCCACCCGGTCAGGGCGAAGACCAGGCCCAGCGCCGCGCCGTAGAAGATCGGCTGCTTGGCGGCCTCCTTCGGGGAGCCGCCGCCGGAGACGATCCAGACGCCCACGGTGAAGCTCAGGCAGGCCATCACCGCGAAGATCACCGCCGCCTGCGCGAGCCCTGCGTCGCCGAAGGCGAACATGGCCACGGGGATGCCCACGTTGCCGGTGTTGCCGAAGGTGAGCGGGGCGAGCCAGGTGCGGCTCGACATCCCCGCCGCGCGCAGCATCAGCCACAGCACGAGGCCCGCGACCAGGTAGGCCAGAAGCGAGGCGCCGGCGAGGCGTGCGAAGGCGTCGGGATCGAGCTCGGCCTTGGCGAGCGCGGTGAACAGCAGGGCGGGCACCGAGATCGAGAAGCTCATCCGGGTGACGAAGTCGACGCGGTACTCGTGCCCCGCCTTCACCCAGCCGAAGCCCACCAGCCCCAGCAGGAAGACCGGGGCCACGATCTCGAGCACCTGGATTGCGATGTCCATTCTGAGCGGGTTCCCTCGTCGCGGCAGGCCGGGTCCCCGGGCGGCTCGGGGGCTGCTGACGGGGGCGTGAAGCCGCGTTACCATGGGGCGGCGCGGGCGTCGATGCGGCCGCCGGCGCGAAGACCCGGGGATGTTGCGCTGCGGCGCCGCTCTGGACAGGCCGTGAACGATTTCCTAGGTTTCGGGATGGACAATCACGCCCAAGAGACTCGCAAGACGCCGGGGACGCGCATGGCCCACAGCCTCATGCATCGCGAAGCCAAGTTCCGCATCGGGCAGGTGGTGCGCCATCGCATCCACCCGTTCCGCGGAGTCGTCTTCGACGTGGATCCCGAATTCGCCAATACCGAGGAGTGGTGGCAGGCCATCCCCGAGGAGAGCCGGCCCCTGAAGGACCAGCCCTTCTACCACCTGCTCGCCGAGAACGAGACGAGCTACTACCACGCCTACGTCTCCGAGCAGAACCTGCTGCCCGACGACACCGGCGATCCGGTGGAGCATCCGCAGGTCCACGAGCTGTTCGGAGAACTCGACGGCGGCCAGTACGAGATCGCCTCGATCCAGACGCACTGAGCGTCCCGCGCCGGATAAACCGAGGGACCCGCCCCGGACCTCGAAGCATCAGCGCCCTCGGACCCGCATCCGGGGGCGCTCTTGATTTCGGCGCTCCGCGCCCGGCGCCCGCCAGGATGCGCTCGAGCCGCCGTCCAGGCGCCGGCGACGCTCGCCCCAAGCCCCCCCGATAGCGCCTGTTCTCCGGAGCCGTCTCTCGCGGATGCCGACAAGAGCGACTCGGCCCGTGGGGTCAGGGATCGCGCAGCGACCCGCGCTTGCGCGGGCTTGTCCTTGACCCCACGGGCCGAGTCGCTCAGGCATCCATCGGCGAGAGACGGCTCCGGAGAACAGGAGCGGGCGCTTTGTTCTCTGGTG
>CAXGVP010000946.1:0-1907 GCA_964013055.1 uncultured Albimonas sp. | reverse complement strand
TCGGCATCAGCGACGGACGGCTCCGGAGAACAGGCGCTCGCGGCGGGCTGTGGGGCCGGGGGGCGCCCGGGACGGGCGTCAGGCCAGGGCCTGCAGGAGGAGGAGCAGGCCGATGCCGGAGAGGATCGAGAGCAGAAGGCGGCCGGTGACGGCGCCGACGGCGAGGACCGTGAGGGCGGAGACGATACGGGCGGGGTCGGTCTCGCCCTCCAGCGCGCGGGGCCAGACGACCATGGGGGCGACCATCGCCGGCAGCACCGTGACGGGGACGTAGCGCAGGAGGCGCATCGCCCACTCGGGGAACTCGCGCCCGCCGGCGAGGCCGATGAAGGACCAGCGGATCAGGTAGGTGCACACGCCCAGGGCCGCGATCGCGGCCCAGAGGGTGGCGTCGGAGGCGGCGATCATCGCGGCGCCTCCGTCTGCGCCTTGCGTCGGGCGAGGCGGATCTCGACCGCCGCGCCGACGCCCATGCCGATGGCCGCCGCCACGATCAGGCCGAGGTTCCACGGCGCCCAGGCCAGCGCCAGGGAGGCGGCGACCGCGGTGACCGCGGCGCAGATGTTGGCCGTGCCGCGGATCATCGGGGCGACGATGGCGAGGAACATCGCCGGGGGCATGAAGTCGACCGGCAGCCAGTCCGGGATCCAGCCGCCCGCCACCAGGCCGATGGCCGAGCAGATCACCCAGGCGCAGCACATCGGGACCGCGACGCCGAAGTAGAAGGCGAGCTTGCGGTCCAGCGGCTCGTGCGGGATCACCGCCCAGCGGCGCATCGACAGGCCGTAGACCTGGTCGACCACGAAGAAGCCCGCGATCAGCCGGACCCAGGCCGGGGCCTTGCCGATGTGGGGCGCGAGCGAGGCCGAATACATCGCCATGCGCAGGTTCACCGCCAGCGCCGCCACCACCGCCACGAGGGCCGGGGCGTTGTCGGAGAGGAGCTCGATGAAGGCGAACTGCGCGGCGCCGGCGATCACCGCCACGGTGAGCACCATCGCCTTGAGCGGGTCGAGCCCCGCCGCGGTGGCCACCGCGCCGAACAGCATGCCGAAGGGCACCACCGAGACGATGAAGGGCAGGCTCGCGGTCGTGCCCTCGAGCGCCACGCGCCACAGGGGGCCGGAGAAGGCGGGGTCCTGGGATGGGGCGTCGGGGGCCGCGTCGGGGCGCGCGCCGACTGGCTCGGCCCGGGTGGGGGACGGGTTGCGGCGGGGGGCGAGGTCGCTCATCCTGCGCGTGATCTCCGGGCCCGCGGCTGGACCGTTCGTGTTTCGGGCGACGTGATCAGCGTTCCTTACCGTGAGGGCTGCCTCCGTGCAATTCAACGATCGTGCGGCGTCGCTTCACCGTTCGGCATCGGCATCGGCGCGGGCGCGGGCGCGCGGCGGCGCATGAGCGGCGTCGCGGTGGTGATCCTCGCGGGGGGGGAGGCCCGGCGCATGGGCGGCGGGGACAAGGGGCTGACCCTGCTGGGCGGGCGGCCGCTGCTGGCGCATGTGATCGAGCGGCTGGGCCCCGGCGCCGCGCCGCTGGCGCTGAGCGCCAACGGCGATCCGGCGCGCTTCGCGGCGTGGGGCCTGCCGGTGCTGGCGGATGCGGCGGTCGAGGGGCTGACCGGGCCTCTGCTCGAGGCCGCGCGCGCGGGGCGGAGCGAGGCAACGGGCGCGGGATGGGGCGATGCCGAGGGCATGGGCCCGGGCGAGGCTGCGGGCGCGGGGCGGAGCAGGATGGCGGATCCCGGGCGGGGCGGGATTGCGGGCCTTCGGCGGGGCGAGACTGCGGTCCCGGGGCGGCGCGAGGCTTCAGGCCCGGCGCTGGGCGAGGTTGCCGGCCCCGGGCGGGGCGAGGTTTCGGGGGCGGGACCGGACGAGGGGGCGAGGCCGGGGTTGGGGGAGGGGTTGGGG
>CAXGVP010000945.1:0-1908 GCA_964013055.1 uncultured Albimonas sp. | reverse complement strand
GCCCGGCTCCGCGCCCCGGCGCACCAGTTCCGCCTCGATGGCGCCGTCGAGCCGCGCCGCCTCGGCATGGGCGCGCAGCGGGTCGGCGGGCAGCAGCCAGTGGAAGCCGAACAGCGTCGCCTCGCGCGTCGGCAGCCGCAGCTCGACCGCGGCCCGCTCGCCCATCGAGACGCTGACCGAGAGATCGCGAAGCGCGCGGTCATGCAGGTCGCGCCGGATCATCGCCGCGGCCTGAGTCGGGTCGATCCGCCCGGAGCCGAGCGCCACGGCCGCGCGCGAGGCCGCGACCCGCAGCTCCGCCTCCACCCGCAGCATCACCGCGTAGTCGGCCAGCGTCAGCGCCGCCACCAGCACGGCCGGCGCCCAGAGCGCGGATTCGGCCTTGGGAACCGTGCGCAACATCGCCCGCAGCCGCCCTGGCCAGCGGGCGATCATCGGCTCGGGCGGGGCGCTCATCCGGAGGTTCCGGTCGGGAGACGGTTGGAGGGAGTTGGCGCCGCGACGTCTCCCCACGTCGCGACGCCTGGAATCGACCCCTGGTCGAACCCTCTCTCCACCGGGCCGGCGCGGCGCAGGCCGCCTTGCCCGGCGTCGGGCGTGAAGCGGGCGCGACGGCCCCGGACCGGTCCCACGAGCCTGTCGCGTTCCATGCTTCACCCCTTCCCGCGCCCTCCCCAGAAGGACGCGGATCGCGTTACGTCAGTTCGGGACCTGAATAACATGAATGGCGAATGAAGATCAAGTTCGGCGTCCATTCATCGGAATTGCATCCCGCGCCGCGCGCCGCCCGACCTGACATGATCCCGACCTGACAGGACGACGCCCGGGCCCCTGGGGGGCGCCGGGCGCGGGATGCTGTCGTGCGGAGGGCGCGTCCGCCGGCGGCGGCGGGACGGGCCGGATCAGAACGGCAGCTTCATGCCCGGCGGCAGCGGCAGGCCCTCGGCGGCCTTGGCCATCTCGGCCTGGGCGGCCTCGCCGGCGCGCTCCTGGGCGGTCTTGATCGCGGCCACGACCAGGTCCTCGACCGCCTCGCGGTCCTCGGGCACGAACAGGCTGGGGTCGATGGACAGGCGCTTCAGCTCGCCCTTGCCCGAGACCCAGGCCTTGACCAGGCCTGCGCCCGCCTCGCCTTCGACCTCCAGCGCCTCGACCGCGGCCTGGGCCTCGGCCATCTTCGCCTGGAACTCCTGCGCCTTGGCCATCATCTTCGCCATGTCGCCGAGATTGCCGAGACCTTTCAGCATGATGTCGTCCTTTCTTCGCAACGGCGGGCCGCGCCCGCCTGCGGGGGTTTCGTCTCCGGGGGCGTTGCGGGCTCAGTCGCCGTCGAACGCGTCCACCGGCTCCCATCCATCCCAGTCCTCGTCCTGCGGGGTCTCCTCCCACTCGGGCGCGGACTGGGTCTCCTCGGGTTCCGCCGCGGCCCCGAAGGCGCGGGTGGCCATGATCTCGGCGCCCGGGAAGGCGGCGATGGCGGCGGCGACCAGCGGATGCGCCTTGAGGCGGGCGTGCAGGTCGTCGCGCTCGGCGTCCTGGCGCTCGCGCACCGTGGGGGCGCCGCCGGAGCTCTCGACCGCCACCATCCAGCGCGAGCCGGTCCAGGCCATCAGCCGCGAGGCGAGGTCGGAGGCGAGGCTCTCGGGCGCCTCATGCGCCGGTTCGAAGACGATGCGGCCAGGCTGGTAGGAGACCAGGCGCACATGCGCCTCCAGTTCCACCAGCAGGCGGGCGTCGCGCTTGTCGCGGACCATCTCGAGCACCGACTCGAAGGTGGTCAGGGCGGCGACCGCCTCGGGCAGCGCCGGCGCCTCGCGCAGCGCCACGTTGGGCGAGGCGGCGGCCAGCGTCGGCGACGACCGGATCCAGCAGGTGACTGGTCTGCGCGCGCTCGACCATCTTCACGTA
>CAXGVP010000944.1:0-1908 GCA_964013055.1 uncultured Albimonas sp. | reverse complement strand
AGGGCAACGGTTCGACGCGGCAGGTAATCCGGTCGGAGGTGAATTTCAGGTCAATACCGAATTCAGCTCTTTTCAGTATGAGCCCAGCGTCAGTGGCCTGAGTGGCGGCGGGTTTGTGGTGACCTGGACGTCCTTCACGTCCGGGTCTGCCGGTGACGGCAGCGGTGAGGGCGTCTTTGCCCAGCGCTACGATGCGACCGGTAGCCCAGCGGGCACCGAGTTTCAGGTAAACACCGAAGTGTCAGGTGATCAGAGAGAGTCCGTGGTTGTGGGGCTGGCTGATGGCACCTTTGTGGTGGCCTGGACTGATGAGGGCGGGCTGGACACCTCTGGCGATGGAGTCTATGCCCAGCACTTTGCGGCGGACGGCAGCTTCCTGGGCGTGATCTTCCAGCTCCACCTGATCCGGCGTGCCGTGGCCGACCGGCTGCGCCTGGGGCGCGGCTTCTCGGCGGCGCTGTCGCGGCTGGTGGACCGGGGCTGGCGGACGCCGGCGCGGGCGGGCGATGTGATGTCCGTGGCGGTCCCGCGCGCGACCACCTCGACCCCGCTCGCCGCCCTGCTGCCGATGCTGGCCGAGGGCGAGACCGAGGCCGTGCCGATCCTGCATGGCGGCAAGCTGGCGGGCATCGTGACCCGCACCGACCTCGTCGCGGCCCTCGCCCGCGAGGCGCTGCGGGGCTGACCTCCGCGCCGGCGTCGCAGGGACGTCGCGCCTCAGCCCGCTCCCGCGCCGGGTCCGGTGGCGTCGCGCTCGGCCGGGGTCAGGAAGGCGTCGGGCGCCAGGGCCACGTCGGCCAGCGTCACCCCGTCGAAGACCGCCAGGAACGCCTCCAGCCCCTGCTGCATCACCCGCGGGAGCCGGCAGCAGCCGCCGATCACGCAGGACTCGCCCGTCGCGAAGCACTCCACCATCTCGAAGTCAGGCTCGGTCGCGCGCAGCACGTCGCCCAGCCGGATCTCCGCCGCCGGCCGCGCCAGGCGGAACCCGCCCGAGCGGCCGCGCACCCCTTCGAGGAACCCCGCGCGGACCAGCGCGGTGACGATCTTGGTCAGGTGCGCGCGCGACACGCCGTAGGCCGCCGCCGCCGCGTCTATGGTGGCCAGCCGGTCGCCCGAGGCCGCGGCATACATCAGCACCCGCAGCGCGTAGTCGGAGAACTTGGTCAGCCGCATCCCGTCCGCTCCCGTCCCGGCCCCTCCCGTCCGGACATGCCGGGGCGGAGGCGGGGGCGCAAGCCCTCCGGCCAAAAAGACGCATTCAAAATGATTCTTTTCGGCGCCATATCGGGGCCGACCCGAAGCACGCCCCCCGAAGCCCCGGCGACCTCCGCCCCGGCGCGCGTCTTCGGCCCGTTCGAAAGGACATGCCATGCTCGCCGCCGTCGCCGTCGCCAAGATCGCCGGAATCGCGACCCTGCTGATCCTCGCCTGGTTCGTGGTGAAGATCGTGCGGGGCGGCCCCGCCGACCCCTCCGCCCCGGCCGAGGGGCCCGCCGCCGACCCGATCGGCGAGATGATCCTGCGCGGCTTCACCTGGATGCTGATGATCGGCGTCGCCGCCGCCTTCGCGATCAGCATCGGAGAGGTGATCGACGCGCTCTGACGCGCCGCCGACCCGAGGGAGGAGCGACCATGACCCCCGAGCCCCCGCTGGAACGCCAGGAGGACGGCTTCGTCATCGAGGCCGGGCGCCTCGCCGCCCTGCTGGGCCTGTCGCCCGAACAGGTGCGCGAGGAGCTGCGCGACGGCCGCATCGTCACCCGCGTCGAGAAGGGCGAGGGCGAGGACGCCGGAACCTGGCGGCTGAGCTTCCTGCGCGGCGCAGACCGGGTGCGCCTGGTGGTGGACGCCGCGGGGCGCGAGCTGCGCCGCAGCCGGATCTCGGCCCCGCCGCCGCCCGCCTCC
>CAXGVP010000943.1:0-1910 GCA_964013055.1 uncultured Albimonas sp. | reverse complement strand
TGCGATGCTCAAGGGCTGGCTCGACCGGGTGTTCGTCCCCCACGTGGCCTTCCAGATGCCGACCGAGACCACGGGCATCCGCCCCGGCCTGGGCAACATCCGCCTGATCGGCCAGGTCAGCACGCTGGGCTCGTCGTGGGGACTGTGGCGCTTCATGGGCCAGCCCGGCCGCCGGATCATCCTGCGCGGCCTGCGATCGTGCTGCGCGCCCACTTGCCGCACCTTCTGGCTGGGCCTGCACTCGATGGACACGGTCCCAGAGCCGAAGCGCCGCGCCTTCCTCGCCCGCGTCCGCCGCCGCATCGCCCGCATCCGCTGACGCCCGCCCCGGACGCCCCTGGCCCTGCCGGGAGCGCCGGTTCGCCCGAGCCGTCGCTCGCCGACGCCGGGCGGAGCGACCAGACCGCCCCGGTCCGGGATCGCGAAGCGACCCGCCGCAGGCCGGCCCGTCCTTGACCGAGGCGGACAAGTCGCTCAGGCATTTTCAGCGAGGGGCGGATGCGGAGCACAGGCGCGGGCGTGTTGCGGGGCGAGTCGGCAGCCTCCTCCCCACTGGCCCCCCACCCCTTCATCGGCCAGACTGCGCCCAGACAGGAGCCCTCGCATGATCCCCATCACCCCCCCGTCGATCCGCCCCCCCTTCGCCCGCTATTCCCACGCGGTCGAGGTGACCGCCGGCGCCCGCCTGCTGTTCGCCTCCGGCCAGCTCGGCCTCGCCCCCGACGACAGCCTCCCCGAGGGCGCGCAGGCCCAGGCCGCCCGCTGCTTCGCCAACCTCGCCGAGATCCTGGCCGAGGCCTCGATGACGCCGGCCGACGTGATCCGCCTCAACGCCTTCGTCACCGCGCGCGAGCACATGGCCGGCTACATGGCCGCCCGAGACGCCTTCGTGGCCGAGCTGCCCACCCCCCCCGCCTCGACTCTGGTGATCGTGACGGGCTTCACCCGCCCCGAGTTCCTGGTCGAGGTCGAGATGATCGCGGCCGCGGACTAGGCCATGGCCGCCGCCTGGCGCGACGAGGGCCTGCTGCTGGCCGTGCGCCGCCACGGCGAGGGCGGCGCCCTGCTCGAGATCCTGACCGCCGAGCACGGCCGCCACGCCGGCCTCGCGCCCGGCGGCGGCTCGCGCCGCATGGCGCCGGTGCTGCAGCCCGGCGCCCAGCTCTCGGTCGAGTGGCGCGCGCGGCTGGAGGAGCATCTGGGCGCCTGGCGGGTGGAGCCCGCCCGCTCCCGCGCCGCCGCGATCATGTCCGACCGCCGCTCGCTGGCCGCCATGTCCGCGATCAGCGCCCTGCTGGTCGCCTTCCTGCCCGAGCGCGAGGCCTGCCCCGAGCTCTACGCCCGCACCCTGCAGCTGGTCGACGCGCTGGGCACGGATCCCGACTGGCCGGCGCTCTACGCGCTGTGGGAACTGGCCCTGCTGGGCGAGCTCGGCTACGGCCTCGACCTCTCCCAGTGCGCGGCGACCGGCGCCTCGGGCCCCAACGCCGACCTCGCCTGGATCAGCCCGCGCACCGGCCGCGCCGTCAGCCGCGAGGCCGGCGGCCCCTGGTCCGACCGCCTGCTCCCCATGCCGCGCCTGTTCCTGGGCGACGCGAAGCACGGCGAGCCCGACATCGCCCTGGCCCTGCGCGCCACCGGCCATTTCCTCGACGCCCGCGTCGCCCCCGCCTTCAACCGCCGCGCCGCCCCCGAGGCCCGCGCCCGCCTCGTCGCCCTGTTCCCTCCCTGACCCTGCCGCTCGCCGCCCGCCCCGCGCGCCCTGGCGCGCCGCCGGCAGTCCCCGGCAAAGCGCCTGTTCTCCGGAGCCGTCCATCGCGGATGCCGATCAGAGCGACTCGCCCCCTCCGGTCCAGGATCGCGAAGCGACCCCCCGCAGGGGGGCTTGTCCTTGACCGGAGGGGGCGAGT
>CAXGVP010000942.1:0-1911 GCA_964013055.1 uncultured Albimonas sp. | reverse complement strand
CCGCGGTCGGCATCGGCGGGTTCGGCACGACCCTCGCCGCCCGCGACGTGTCCCCCGGGGACTACACGACCGGCCCGATGGGCTTCGGCATCGCCGCCTCGACGGTTCCGGCGCCGGCCGCCCTGCCGCTGGCCGCGGCCGCCATCGGCGCGCTGGGCCTCTTCGCCCGTCGCCGGCGCGAGGCCTGAGCCGCCGCGCCGTCTCCCGCCGCGCCGTCTCCCGCCGCCCCGGCGGGGGGCGTCACTCCGCCCGCGTCCAGACCTGGGCGCGGCAGAAGATCAGCACGCAGCCCTCGACCTTCAGCCCCCCGGGCGTCAGCTCCATCGAGGAGTCGTAGGTCTTGTCGTCGTCGGGCGCCCAGATCGTGCCGTCGTCCCAGGCGGCCTCGCCCTGCGGGACCATGCCCTCGATGATCAGCCGCCCCAGGTGGGGATAGTCCGGCCGCTCGCCCTGGGGCGTGACCGCGCGCAGGATCTCTCCGCAGACCGTCGCGGGATCCGCGGCGCAGGCCCCGATCGCGACCTCGAGATACCCGCCCTCGTCGTTCGCCTCGGTCGCCCAGGTCCCGTCGGCCGGCCCCGCCAGCGCCGCGGGCGCCGCCAGCCCCGCCATCGACGCCAGCATCGTCAGCGCCGCCAGGGCCCCGCGCATCCGGTCACCCATTGCTCCGCCCTCCCGCCGAGGTCGCGCCCTCGACCTGGGTCAGCATCCGCGGCACGAAGGATTCCGAGAAGCCGGCCAGGAAGCTCCAGATCATCAGCAGCGAGATCTCCGTGTTCGGGATCAGCTCGCCGAAGTTCTTCGCGCCCTCCGGCGCGGGCAGCGGCCCCACGCGCGAGAACACCAGGTTGTCGAGGTCGGGGATCGCCTGGCCCTGGATCAGCCCCGTCTCGAAGAAGAAATAGACGATCGCCGCCCCCCCGCAGCCCACCATCAGCCGCGCCGCGATCTGCGAGATCGAGGCCATCGCCTTCATCTCCTCGATGCTGACCGCCGTCACCTTGCGCGAGCGCACCAGCGCCGAGAACGAGGCCCCGAACAGTCCCGCCGCGATCGCCGTCAGCAGGCCCGAGTAGCCGCCCCCCACCCCGTGGGTCCAGCCCAGCGGGATCACCGCCGCGACGTTGACGTAGAGCGCGCCGAGGAACAGCAGCAGCGCCGCCACGCAGAACAGGTTCAGCCGCTTGCGGTAGAGCGCGGCCAGCGTCCGCACCTGGGTCCGCTCGGTCTTGTCCCACTGCCGCGCCGAGACCAGCCGCAGCAGCACGCCGCGGGCCTGGAGGGCGTCGAACTCGGCAGCGGCCAGCAGCGCCTCGGCCGCCTGCGCCAGCGCCTTCCGCTCGGGGTCGGGCGAGGCCGCCTGGCCGGCGGCGCGGCGGGCCAGCTCGGCGCGCAGCTCGGGCGGGGGCAGGATGCGCACCAGCAGCTGCTCGACCCGGTAGGCGGCGGCCCAGCTGAGCGCGTGGTCGGGACAGTCGGGCCTGCGCGCCGCGGCGAGGATCTCGGCCGCGTCGCGATGCGCCTGCCATCCGCCCTCGTCCTCCGCCGCCGGGGCGCAGAGCCCGTGCTGCACGCACAGGTTCACATAGAGCTGGCGCAGCATCGCCATGTTGGAGGGATCCACGGGCGGCAGGCCGGTCAGGGGGCTGGCCCGCTCGGGCGCAGGCGTGGCCGCAGGCGCAGGAGCCGGCGCAGGCGCGCCGGGAACCGGCCGGTTCGAGGCCGGCACGTCCCCGCCCTCGCTCCCCTGCGGACTGGGTTTGCCGGTCGACACGCTGCTCTCTCCCCTCGACGTCTCACGCCGGGGCAGCCTAGCGAGGGGGCGAGGGCCGCGCGAGTCCTTCGTGACGCCGCGGCTGAAGGGCGGAACGACGAACGCCCCGGCGCGGGCCGGGGCGTTCGGGATCTTCC
>CAXGVP010000941.1:0-1917 GCA_964013055.1 uncultured Albimonas sp. | reverse complement strand
GCCGCCTCCAGCGCCGCCTCCCACTGCGCCGCGGTCCCGGTCAGCAGCGCCGAGACCAGCTCGGCCCGCAGCGCGGGCGCGTGGGCGGCGCGGGCGTCGGGCTCGGCCCAGCGCGGGTCCTCGAGGATGTCGGGCCGCCCGATCCCGCGGCACAGGTCGGCGAACTGGCGGTCGTTGTTGGCCGCGATCATCAGCAGGCCGTCCGCGGTCTCGAACGCGCCGGAGGAGGGGCTCTGGCTCCAGGCCTCGTTGCCCGAGGGGCGCGGGACCCAGCCCGCGGTCAGCACGCTGGTCACCAGCTGCGACATCAGCATCAGCGAGGTGTCGAGCATCGCCACGTCCAGCCGCACCGCCCGGCCCGTGCGCCGCACCTCGTGCAGGGCCGAGACGATGGCGAAGGCCCCGTTCAGCCCGGTCGCATAGTCGACATAGGGCGCGCCGACCTTGGTGGGCCCGCCCTGCTCGGTGCCGGTGGTGCGCATGATCCCGCACATGCCCTGGATGACGTGATCGTAGGCCGGGCGGCGGGAGAACGCCCCGTCCTGCCCGTAGGCGGAGATCGAGCAGTAGACGATCCGCGGCGACAGCGCCTTCACCGCCTCGAAGCCCAGGCCCAGGCGCTCGGCCACGCCGGGGCGGAAGTTCTCGATGAAGACGTCGGCGCCGGCCAGCAGGCGGCGCATCGCCTCCAGCCCCTCGGGGCGCTTGAGGTCCAGGGCCACCGACTTCTTGTCGGCGTTCTGGGTGAGGTAGCTCAGGCCCATGCCCTCGGCGTTGGCGGCGGCGAGGTCGCCCCGGCTCCGGCCCCAGTCGCCGCCGCGGGGGTTCTCGACCTTGACCACCTCGGCCCCCATCAGGGCGAGCTGGTAGGCGGCGTAGGGCCCGGCGAGCACCTGGGTCAGGTCGATCACGCGCAGGCCTTCAAGCGGCTGGAACATCGTCGGGGTTTCCTCTTGGGGCGGGAAGCAGGCGCTCAGCGGAAGCGGTGGGTCAGGGCGCAGTCGCCGACGCGGCCGCCCACGGCGCGCAGCTCGGCGGCGGCCCGGGCGTCGTCGCCCAGGGTCGCATCCAGGAACAGGGCGGTCAGGCGGCGCACCGCCTCGGCCTGGGCGGGCACGGCGTGGCGGGGGTCGTCGTCGTCGAAGCCGCCCAGGTGGTGGTCGCCGTCCTCCAGCACCACCAGGTGCTGGCGGGGGGCGGAGGCGAGGGCGAAGGGCTCGGACTTCCAGTCGACGCCCAGCCCGCTCGCGCCCCGGTCGCGCGTGCCGGTGACGGTCATCGCCGGCAGGTCGAGCCCGTCCCAGGAGCCGTCGCGCAGGCCCTGCTGCCCGCGCCCCTGGGCGCTGAGCAGGATCGCCGCCGACAGCCGCCGGTCGCGGAAGCTGCGCCCCGGCTCCCCCGGCAGGTCGATGACCGCGCCGGCCAGCAGCTGCGCCACGTAGGCCCCGAAGGAGTGCCCGGCGATCGCCGTCGGCAGGGGGCCGGCGAGGGTCCCGCAGGTCTCGGCCAGCACCCGCGGCAGGGCGTCGAGCGTGGATTTCGCCAGCGCGATGCGGCCCAGCCAGCTGATCGGCGAGAGCAGCACGCCGTGCATGTATTTCAGCACGGCGGGATCGCTCGCCCAGCCGCGCAGGTCGGCGGCGGGGTCCAGCCCCAGCCCCGGCGTGCGCGCCGCCACCAGCGCGATGGCGTCGTCGAAGGTGGGGTGGACGACCAGGAAGCCGGCCTCGGCCCAGCTCTCCGACAGGGTGGCGTACTGGCGCCCGCTGGCGCCGAGGCCATGGCAGAACACGACCGCGCCCTTCACCGGGCGCGCCTCGGGCCAGCGGCAGACCAGCGGGCGCCGCAGCCCCGGCGGCAGGGCGCCGGCCAGCACGTTCTCGGCGACGCGGATGCTCATGAGGCTGTCTCCAGGCG
>CAXGVP010000940.1:0-1919 GCA_964013055.1 uncultured Albimonas sp. | reverse complement strand
GCCGCCGCCTGCCCGACGCTGGCCCCGACGCTGGTCCCGACGCCGGCCCCGATGCGCCCCCCTTCGCCGTGCCCGCCGACGCGCCCGTCGCCGCCCCGATCTCGGCCCTGAGCTCCGACTGCGCCCGCGCCCCCGACGCGGGGCCCATCGCCGACCGCGTCGCCCTCCTGCGCCGGGCTCGCGGCCGCCGGCGCCTGCGCCTGGGGCTGGCGCTGCTGGGGCTGCTCGTCGCCGCGGCGGCCCTGACGCTCAGCCTCGGGCGCTCCTTCACCCCGCCGCTCGAGGTGCTGCGGGTGCTGGCGGGGCAGGACGTGCCCGTCGCCGCCTTCACCGTGGGCGAGCTGCGCCTGCCGCGCGCGGTCCTCTCGATCCTCGCCGGCATGGCCTTCGGGCTTGGCGGGGCGGCCTTCCAGACCCTGCTGCGCAACCCGCTGGCGAGCCCCGACGTGATCGGCATCTCCTCGGGCGCGGGCGCCGCGGCGGTGGTCGCGATCGTGCTGCTGGGGTGGAGCGGCCCGGCCGTCGCGGTGCCGGCCGTGGCCGGAGGGCTGGGCGTGGCGCTGGCGATCTGGGCGCTGGCCTGGCGCGGCGGGGTCGCCGGCCCGCGGCTGATCCTGGTGGGCATCGGCGTCTCGGCGATGCTGCAGAGCGTGATCGCCTGGTGCCTGGCGCAGGCCCCCTCCTGGACCCTGCAGGAGGCGATGCGCTGGCTGACCGGCAGCGTCAACGGCGCCACGCTGGAGCAATCGCGCCCCCTGCTCGCGGCCCTGCCGGCGCTCGGCGCGCTGCTGCTGGCCCAGGCCCGGGCGCTGGAGGCGATGCGGCTGGGCGACGATGCCGCCGCCGCGCTGGGCGTGCGGGTCGAGCGCACGCGCCTGGTCACGGCGCTGGCCGCCGTCGGGCTCGTGTCGGTCGCGACCGCGGTCTCGGGGCCGATCGCCTTCGTGGCGTTCCTCTCGGGCCCGATCGCGGCGCGGATCATGGGGACCCGCGGCTCGCTGCTGGCGCCCGCCGCCCTGACCGGGGCGCTGCTGACGCTGGGCGCCGACTACGCCGGCCAGTTCCTGCTGCCCGCCCGCTATCCGGTCGGGGTGGTCACCGGGGCGCTGGGGGCGCCTTTTCTCCTCTATCTCATCGTCCGCGCCGGGCGCAGCGGGGCCTTCTCATGACCGTCCACTCCTTCGCCGCCCACGGCCTGCACGCGGGCTACGACGGGCGCGAGATCCTCCGCGACCTGTCGCTGGAGATCGCCCCCGGCGCGATCACCGCCATCGTCGGGGCCAACGCCTGCGGCAAGTCCACCCTGCTGCGCAGCCTCGCCCGCCTGCTCGCCCCGAGCCGCGGCGAGGTCCTGCTCGACGGCCGCGCCATCCACCGCGAGCCGACGCGCGCGCTGGCCCGCCGCCTGGGCCTGCTGCCCCAGACCCCGCTGGCGCCCGAGGGCATCACCGTCGCCGACCTGGCCGGCCGCGGACGCCACCCCCACCACGGCCCCCTGTCGCGCTGGACCCGCGAGGACGACGAGGCCGTGGCCGAGGCGCTGGCCGCAACCGCCACCGCGGACCTCGCCGAGCGGCCGGTCGACGAGCTCTCGGGCGGCCAGCGCCAGCGCGCCTGGATCGCCATGGCGCTGGCCCAGCGCACCGAGCTGCTGCTGCTCGACGAGCCGACGACCTGGCTCGACGTCGCCCACCAGCTCGAGGTGCTGGACCTGCTCACCGACCTCAACCGCGCCCGCGGGACGACGGTGGTGATGGTGCTCCACGACCTCAACCTCGCCGCGCGCTACGCCGACGTGCTCGTGGCGATGGTCGCGGGCCGCGTCCACGCCGCCGGCCCGCCCGGCGAGGTGCTGACCGAGGCCTGCGTGCGCGAGGTCTTCGGCCTCGAGAGCCGGGTGATCCCCGACCCGACCTCGG
>CAXGVP010000939.1:0-1927 GCA_964013055.1 uncultured Albimonas sp. | reverse complement strand
CGGGTGGCGGGGTTGCTCAGGACCGCCGGCCCCTCGTCCTCCGCCCGCCCGATCCAGATGGAATCCTTGCCCCGCGCCGGCACGCTCGCGGCGGACCAGTCGACGGCCACATGCACGTCGAACAGCCGCCCCCCCCGTGCCGCAGGCGCATCGCTCACGAGCGGTCCTTCAGATGCTTGCGCACGCTCTCCGGCCCCAGCGGATGATCCGCATGGGGGTAGGGCGGGTGGTGATGGTCGTGATCGTGCCCATGCGAATGCCCGTGCCCGTGCCCGTGCGAATGCCCATGGTCATGGTCATGGTCATGCGGGTGATCGTGATGATGATGCCCGTGGTCATGGCCATGCCCATGCCCGAGATCCAGCCGGCACGCCCCGGTGCAGAAGTCGTCGCACAGCTTGCAGTCCGCCACGTTCGACCCTGGCGCCGTGGCCCCCTGGCCCTCCACATGGTGGTGGTGGCTCTCCTGGGGCGCGCCGACCTCGGCCTCGAACCCCAGCACCTGCGCGCGATACTTGCACATCGAGCAGTTCATCGCCGGCGCCCCGTCGAGGATCTCGGTCACCCGCTCCGCAAAGGTCGCCAGCACCTGCGGATGATCGTTGAGATACCCCGCCTTCACGAAGCGGATCCCGGGATGCGCCTGCGCGACCATGTCCGCGAACCCGTAGATCCGGTCGATCAGCACGCCCGTGAACAGGAAGTAGGGAAACACCACCACCCGCCGGTAGCCCAGCTTCGCCGCATGCTCCAGCGCCGGCTCCACCAGCGGGAAGGTCACGCCGGAATAGCCGACCTCGCACCAGCCGAAGCCCATCCCCTCCCACAGCAGCCGCGCCACCTTCGAGACGTTGCCGTTCGCGTCCGGGTCCGAGGCGCCCCGCCCGATCACCACCAGCAGCGTCTCGTGGCGCGGCACCACGCCGTCCTCGGCGTCGGCGCGCGCGCAGGCTTCCTCGATCCGCTCGGCGGCGGCGCGCACCATCTTGGGGTCCACCCCCAGCTCGCGCCCGTAATCCACCCGGATCCCGTGGGTCCTGGCATAGGTGTTCAGCACCGAGGGAATGTCGTTCTTCGCGTGCATCGCCGCGAACAGCATCCCGGGCACGGCGAGGATCCGCGTGCACCCCGCCTCGCGCAGCTTGTCGAGCCCGTCGCGCAGCACCGGGTTGGCGAACTCCAGATACCCGTGCTCGACCTCCCATTCGGGGGGCAGGAAGGCGGGCAGCTTCTCGGCCAGCACCGCGAACTCGTCGACGGCGCGCTGCGAGCGCGAGCCATGCCCGCAGATCATCACCCCGATCTTCTCGGTCACGCCGTCCCGCAGCACGGGAGCTTCCTGGGTCGTGTCCTGGGTCATCGCGCGTCCTCCCGCCTGCCTGGGCCCGACGCGCGCAAGACCGATGGCCGGGACCCCGCCGCGGCGGGCCCCCGATCCCGACGACGGCCCCGCCGCGCCCCCGATATGGGTCGGCGCACGGGGGCCTTCCGGTCAGCCTCGCGGCGTCGTCTGGAGGGGGTGGTAGCAGCGCCCCGCCCGCCGGGCAAGCGCAGCCCCGACGCCCCGCGCCCCGCCTCCGACTAGCCGGGCGCGATCACATGGGCGTAGGAGCCCATCACACGCCCCACCCGCAGCCCCATCGGGGCCAGCGCCGCGCCGGCCGCGTCGGTGGCGTCGAACAGCCGCTCGGCCGCGCCCTCCTCGACGATGGTCGCGTAGTGGAACTCATGCGCGTTCAGCGCCCCCGCCCAGGGCGCCCCCGCCCGGGGCGCCAGGCGCCGGTAGCCCAGCGTCATCCTGCGCACGGCGAAGGAGGTCGTCACCGGCAGCAGCCCCGCCATCGCGTGCGCCGCGCCCTCGGCATCCACCAGCGCCTCCCCCAGCGCCATGAACCCCCCGCACTCGCCATAGACCGTGGCGCCGCGC
>CAXGVP010000938.1:0-1929 GCA_964013055.1 uncultured Albimonas sp. | reverse complement strand
ACCCGACATGATGGCGCGCATCACGGCCGCGTCGCTCCTGGCGCTGGGGGTACTCTCCGGCTGCGCAAGCGACTCCCAACCCGACAACGTCGAGAACGCCTGCGCGATCTTCGACGACCGCCCCCACTGGGAGCGGGCGATCATGCGCGCCGAGCGCAAGTGGAACGCCCCCGCCCACGTGGCCATGGCGATCATCTGGAAGGAGAGCTCCTTCCGCGACGACGCGGCGCCTCCGAAGAAGTATATCCTGGGCTTCATCCCCAACGGCCGGATCTCCTCGGCCTACGGGTTCAGCCAGGCGATCGACGGCACCTGGGACTGGTACAAGAAGGAGACCGGCAACAGCGGCGCCGACCGGGACGACTTCGACGACGCCTCGGATTTCGTAGGCTGGTACATGGCGAAGAGCAACAAGCTCGACGGCATCCCGATGACCGACGCCTACAACCAGTACCTCGCCTACCACGAGGGCCACGCCGGCTATCGCAGCGGCAGGTGGCAGAACAAGACCTGGCTGCGCCGCGTCGCCTCCGAGGTGCACCGCAAGTCGCTGGAATACGAGCGCCACATCGCCGTCTGCGACTGAGCGAGAGGCGCCGACGCTCTCCGGCCCCGCCGGCATGGAGGGCCGCCAAGCGTCCCGCCCGATGCAGGGCGCGCACCGGTCGCCGCGAGGCCCCCCGCCCTCAGGGCGCCCGCCGGGCGCCTCCGCACAGGGCCAGACGACGGGTCGGAGCGCTTCGCCCTTCTGGCGGGCAGCGTCCCGCCTGTCCGCGCCTGTCGCCACCTGCCCCTCAGGACCGTCTCGAGACCCGGCAGGGTGTCTGCGCCGGCCACGGACCGGTCGCGCCGGTCGCAGCCGGTCCCGCCTACCCTCTTCCAGTCGCGCCGCCCGCCCCGGGCCCAAGCCCGCCCGCAGGGCGCCTGCGGGCCGGAGAGCCGGCTCCCGCCCGGCGCGCCCGGGCCGATGTCGTCAGGCGATCCCCGCCTCCTTCGCGACCATCGCCGCCTGGGTGCGGTTGCGCGCGTCCAGCTTGCGGCACAGCGTCTTGACGTGCAGCTTCACCGTGACTTCCTGCAGCTCCAGCTCCCGCGCGATCTCCTTGTTCGAGAGCCCCCGGCACAGCCCCCCCAGCACCTGACGCTCCCGCTCCGAGAGCTTCTCCTCCAGCGGATGCGTCTCCTCCTCGGGCTCCGGGGCGGTCATGAAGGCGACGGGGGCGTAGATCTCGCCCGCCAGCATGAACCGCACTGCATGCACCAGCGAGGCGGCGGCGATCGTCTTGGGCAGGAACCCCGCCGCGCCCGCGTCCAGCGCGTCGCGGGCGACCTGGCGACTGGCGGCGCCCGAGATCAGCGCCACCGGCAGCCCCCCGTTCAGCCTCAGCGCCCGGGCCAGACCCGCCAGCCCGTCCATCCCCGGCATCTCGTAGTCGAGGAGCACCAGGTCGAACGGCCCCTCCCCCTCGATCCGGCAGACGGCCTCGGTCAGGCTCTCGGCGGCGGCGACCTGAAGGTCAGGCTCGCGCGAAAGGAACGCGCTCAACGCGTCGCGCACCAGCGCGTGGTCGTCGGCGATCAGCAGACGCATAGGTCGCGGCCTCCTTGTTCAACGTCGCGGGGTTCGACGTCGCGGGGTTCGACGTCGCAGGCTCCGGCGGCGGAACTCGCGCAGGACGCAGGGGCGCCGCCGGGATGGACGGCCGTGAGCTCGGCGCCGCGATGGGTCATGTCTCGACTCCGGCCGGAAGGGAATCAACGTCCGGCAGAAAAGCCGATCAGAGGTTAGCTTTCGGTGTGCGCAGCGCTGCTTTCACGGGCGCAGGGCCCCGAGCCGGGCCGCGACCGGACGTCCCCGAACCGCGACGACGCTGAACCGCAGACGCATCGGGGACGCCGGCACGCGGCTCCTGGATCTCACGGCGTCGG
>CAXGVP010000937.1:0-1930 GCA_964013055.1 uncultured Albimonas sp. | reverse complement strand
CCTTCCTCGATGAGGTTCTGGATGATGGCGCCGGCCTACGGGCGCCGAGGCGCCCGCGCTGGCGCCGTCGGCGCCTACGGAGCAGAGTGCACGCCAGCCCGAAGACCGAGGAGCGAGACCCGATGCCCCAGACGCCCCCTCTCGAGACCGACGC
This sequence comes from uncultured Albimonas sp., assembly GCA_964013055.1. Classification (GTDB taxonomy): domain Bacteria; phylum Pseudomonadota; class Alphaproteobacteria; order Rhodobacterales; family Rhodobacteraceae; genus Albimonas. The sequence goes on along the minus strand of CAXGVP010000937.1, from coordinate 1,776 downwards.
CGGCTGGGACCTGCCCTGGGAGGGCGGTTGCCGCTGCGGGGCGCTGCGCCTGCGGGTGGTCGCGGCGCCGCTGCTCTCGGCCGCCTGCCATTGCCGGGGTTGCCAGCGGATGACCGGATCGGCCTTCTCGCTGACGTTGATGCTGCCGGAGGCGGGGCTGGAGGTGCGGGCGGGCGAGACCCGCAGGGGCGGTCTCGGGGGGGCGCTGGAGCTCGGCTGCGCCGGCCCCTCGGGGCGGGCGGAGGCGGAGGCGGGGGGCCACGGGCTGGCGCCCTCGGCCATCGATCACCGGCTGTGCCCCTGCTGCGGGTCCTGGGTCTTCACCCGCATCGCCGCGATGGGCGGAATCGTGAACCTGCGCGCCACGATGCTGGACGGCGCCGCCTGGGTGGTTCCGTTCCTCGAGACCATGCGGGCCGAGGCCCTGCCCTGGGCCGCCACGCCTGCGCCTCACGTCCACGACCGCTTTCCCGCGCCCGAGGCCTTCCCCCGCCTTCTCGCCGCCTTCGCGGCCGAGGGCGCGCGGCCCGGGCGGGCCGGCTGAATGCGCCTGAGGCCGCGCCGCGCCGGGGGGGCCTGGCCGCAGCTGGCGCGGATCGGGGTGTTCCTGCTCGCGTCCTCGGGGGCGCTGGCGGTGATGCTCGCCGGTCCCGGGTACTGGCGCTGGCCGCTGGGGTTCGGGCTGTGGCTGCTGGGCGCGGGCCTGGCGCAGGCGGCGTTCGGGCGCCTGGCGACGCGCGAGCAGATCCGGCAGGACATGCGCGAGAGGCTCGACAGCGCCGAATGACCTCGCTAGATCGCGCGCCATGACCGAGATACCCATCCGCGAGGACGGCGCCCCCTGGCGCAACTTCCACGGCCGCCGGCACGGCAAGAAGCTGCGCCAGGGCCAGGCCGAGCACCTGGAGACCACCCTCCAGGACCTGCGCCCGCCGCGTGTGGGCTGGGAGGAGAACCCCGACCGCGAGCCGATCGACCTGGCCGCCCTGTTCGGCGATCCGCCCGGCGCGGCGCGCGAGGTGTGGCTGGAGGTCGGCTTCGGCGGCGGCGAGCACATGCTGGCGCAGGCCGAGGCGGACCCCGCGCGCGGGATCATCGGCTGCGAGCCCTTCGTGAACGGCGTGGCGATGTGCGTGGCGGACCTCGCCCGGCGCGGGATCTCCAACGTGCGCATCCACCCCGGCGACGCGCGCGACCTGATGGACGTGCTGCCGGCGGGCTCGATCGGGCGGGCCTTCGTGCTCTACCCCGATCCCTGGCCGAAGGCGCGCCACCACAAGCGGCGGTTCGTGAACCCCGAGGGGCTGGACGCGCTGGCGCGGGTGATGGCGCCGGGGGCCGAGCTGCGGGTGGCGACCGACATCGAGGACTACGTGCGCCACTCGCTGGCGCACTGCCGGGCGCATCCGGCGTTCGAGTGGCTGGCCGAGCGTCCCTCCGACTGGCGCGAGCCGTGGGAGGGCTGGTCGCGCACCCGCTACGAGGCCAAGGCGGTGCGCGAGGGCCGCACGCCCCACTACCTGCGCTTCCGCCGCCTCTGACGCGGGCGCGTGCCGATCGGCCGTCGCAGGCGCCGCGTCTGGCGTCGTGCCCGGAACGGCCGCCAGGCCCGCGGCGCGCCGGCTGACCTGCGCCCCGCGGCAGGCGGAGCGCAGGGCGAGACCTCCCCCCGGAGACGACGGCCGCGGGTGGCGGGCCTCCGGCCGGCCCCCGGCGGCGGGAGCGCCGCGTCGGGCGTCGCGCCGGGGGCGAGGTCAGGCTCGCGGCGCGTGGCGG
>CAXGVP010000936.1:0-1930 GCA_964013055.1 uncultured Albimonas sp. | reverse complement strand
CGAAGCGCGGCCTATCGGATGTGTGCGTTGGATGGGCCCGTGATTTCACCAAACCCTCCCCCGGAGGGTTTGCCCGCGCCAGAGGCGCGGGTACGTGATGGCCCTGGGCTCCGCCCGTGATTTCACCAAACCCTCCCCCCGGAGGGTTTGCCCGCGCCAGAGGCGCGGGTACGTGAAATCACCCCTTCATCGAATCCCAGAAGTTCTTCACCGATGAGAAGAAGCTGTGCGATTCCGGATTGTTGTCCTCGGACAGCTCCTCGAACTCGCGCAGGAGTTCCTTCTGGCGCGAGGTCAGGTTCACCGGGGTCTCGACCGCGAGTTCGATGAACATGTCCCCCGCAGCACCGCCGCGCAGGGCGGGCATGCCCTTGCTGCGCAGGCGCATCTGGCGGCCGGACTGGCTGCCGGAGGGGATCTTCACCCGGCTGCGGCCGCCGTCGATGGTCGGGACCTCGATGTCGCCGCCAAGTGCTGCCGTGGTCATCGACACCGGCACGCGGCAATGCAGCTCGACGCCTTCACGCTCGAAGATCTCGTGCGGCTTGACCTCGATGAAGATGTAGAGGTCGCCCGGAGGCCCGCCCCGCATCCCGGCCTCGCCCTCGCCGGCAAGCCGGATCCGGGTGCCAGTCTCGACGCCCGCGGGGATGTTGACCGAGAGCGCGCGTTCCTTCTGGACGCGGCCCTGACCGCCACACTTGGCGCAGGGGTTCTTGATGATCTGGCCGAGCCCGGAACAGGTCGGGCAGGTGCGTTCGACCGTGAAGAAGCCCTGCGTGGCGCGGACCTTGCCCATGCCGGAGCAGGTCGGACAGGTCACCGGCTCGGCGCCGCCCTCGGCCCCGGATCCGTTGCACTCGCTACACTGCACCGAAGTCGGCACGTTGATGGTCTTCTGAAGGCCGTTGTAGGCCTCTTCCAGCGTCACGCGCAGATTGTAGCGCAGGTCGGCCCCGCGCGCGGCGCGCTGGCGCCCGCCACCCTGACGGCCGCCCATGAAGTCGCCGAAGAGGTCGTCGAAGACGTCGGAGAAGGCCGAGGCGAAATCGCCCTGGCCGCCCTGGAAGCCGCCGCCGGGACGCCCGCCGCCACCACCGCCCATGCCCCCTTCGAAGGCTGCATGGCCGAAGCGGTCGTAGGCGGCCTTCTTGTCGGCGTCCTTCAGGACGTCGTAGGCCTCGTTGATTTCCTTGAACTGTGCCTCGGCATCGGGGTTGTCCGCGTTACGGTCGGGGTGAAGTTCCTTCGCCTTCTTGCGATAGCCCTTCTTGATCTCTTCCGCGGAGGCCCCTTTCGCGACGCCGAGCAGGTCGTAATAGTCACGTTTGGACATCTATGTCCTCCTCTCGCCCGGAACGGGAAGGGGCCGGCCCGGCATCCGGACCGGCCCCCGATCTGTTCCCAGGCTTTGCTCAGCCACGCTTGTCGTTGCCAAGATCCTCGAAATCGGCGTCGACGATGTCATCATCCTGCGACGAGGACCCGGCGTTGGCGGAGGCCTCGGGATCGTCCGACCCCTCGGCCGAGTCGGCCTGCGCCTTGTAGATCGCCTCGCCCAGACGCATGGCCGCTTCGGTCACGTTCTGGATGCCGGCCTTGATCTTCTCGGCGGCGACGCCGTCCTTCTCGAGATCGTCCTTGAGCGCGGAGATCGCCAGCTCGATGGCCTCGATGGTCGACGGGTCGACCTTGTCGCCGTGCTCCTCGATCGACTTCTCGGTCGAGTGGATGAGGCTTTCCGCCTGGTTGCGGGCCTCGACGAGCTCGCGGCGCTCCTTGTCCTTCTCGGCGTTCTCTTCGGCTTCCTTGACCATCTTCTCGATGTCATCGTCCGACAGACCGCCAGAGGCCTGGATGGTGATCTTCTGCTCCTTGTTCGTGCCCTTGTCCTTGGCGGACACGGAGACGATGCCGTTGGCGTCGATGT
>CAXGVP010000935.1:0-1930 GCA_964013055.1 uncultured Albimonas sp. | reverse complement strand
GGATCGATCATCGGACCCGACGGCGCCGGATTGCCGCCCGGTCGCGCGACGGCGAGGCGGGCGGGCGGGATGCGGCGCGGGGCGGCGTGATCGCCATTCGGCTCTCCGTCCGTCGACCTGTCGACGCGTCGCCGGACCCGGGGGATCCCCCCGATTCCCGTCGCCGCACCGCCAGGGCCCCATCGCTCCCGTCCTCGAGGCGCAGATTTCCCGGGAATGGTTAACTCGCCCTTAAGTTTGGCGACGAAAGGTGAACAGGCCGGCGGAACAGCCGGTCGGCGCCGTCCCGCGGCGTCGCCCGCGTCCTGACCAAGGGACCGAAACCCGAGATGCGGCGTCATCGAACCGACCCAGGCCCGGGGCTGCCCGCAGCCTCGAACCGCTTGTCCGAGCGGAAGAATTCCGCCGGCCCCCCGCGCCGCCCCTTTCCCGATTCCGGAGCCGCTCGATGAACGATCAGTCTCCGCCCCCCCAGGCGCGCGACTCGCGACCCGCCACCCCCGCGCGGGCGCTGCCGCCCCGGCGGCTGCCGGCCCCTGCGCCGGACCTCTTCGAACCCCGCACCCTGCTGCGAATGCTGCGGCGGGAGGCCTGGCGCATCGCGCTGGTGCTTGTGCTGGCGATGGCGCTGGCGGCCTGGCGGCTGATCGCCGCCACGCCGATGTGGCAGTCGGAGGCGACCGTGGTGCTGGACACGCGCGAGGCGCAGGTGGTCGACATCGAATCGGTGATGTCGGGCCTGTCGGCCGACAGCTCCGTGGTCAACACCGAGGTCGAGGTGCTGCGCTCGCGCAACCTCATGGACCGGGTGGTGGCCAGGCTCGACCTCGAGGCGGACCCCGAATTCAACCCCGATCTCGCCGCGCCCGGCCTCGTCGACCGAGGGCTCGACGCGCTGCGCGGGCTGCTCGACGACGGCATGGGCGCGGCGCTCGCCCCGACCCTCGACGCCGTGCGCGCCGTGCCGGAGGACGAGGACCCCGCCTTCCGGCGCCGCCAGACCGCCATCGACCGGCTGCTGGAGCGGTTGAGGGTGCAGAACGTGCCGCTCTCCTACGTCTTCGTGATCCGGGTCGAGAGCGAGAGCGCCAACAAATCCGCCCGCATCGCCAACACGATAGCCGATCTCTACATCCTCGATCAGCTGGAGGCGAAGTTCGAGGCGACCCGCCGCGCCACCTCCTGGCTGAGCGAGCGGGTGGCCGACCTGCAGGTCGACCTCGAGGCGGCGGAGGAGCGGGTGAAGGACTATTCCGCCTCCACCTCGCTGATCTCCGAGGCGTCGCTGGAGGCCTCGAACCGCCAGATGAAGGAGCTGCGCGAGCGGCGGGCCGAACTCGACGCCCGCGCCGGCGAGGCGGGCCTGCTGATCGAGCGGCTGGGCGCCCTGGCCGGGACCGTGCGCGCCGGCGGCCCGCAGGCCGACGTCGCCCGCGCCGAGGCCGCGGCGCTGCTGGGCGACCCGCGGCTGGAGGCGCTGGCCGCCGACCTCGCGCGGCCCGGCGGCGCCGGGCGCGAGGCGGCGCTGGCGCCCCGCTTCGAGGCGATGCTCGCCGCCTCCGTCGACCGGCTGGAGCGCGAGCGCGTCCGCCACGTCGCCCAGGCGCAGGGGATCGAGACCTCGATCGGCGAGCTGGAAGGTCGGATTTCCGAACAGTCCGAGGACCTTGTGCGCCTCCGCCAACTGCAGCGGGAGGCCGAGGCGAGCCGCCTGCTCTACGAATATTTCCTCGGCCGGATGAAGGAGACCTCGGTCCAGCAGGGCATCCAGGAGGCCGACAGCCGGATCCTGTCGCCGGCGGTGGCGCCGCTGGACCCGGCCTCGCCGCGCAAGGGCCTGACGCTGGCGGTCGCCGCGGCGCTGGGGCTGGTGGCGGGCGTCGGCTGGGCGCTGGCGCGCGAGACGCTCGACGATCGCGTCCGCGGACCC
>CAXGVP010000934.1:0-1939 GCA_964013055.1 uncultured Albimonas sp. | reverse complement strand
GGAGCGGTCAAGGACAAGCCGCGCAAGCGCGGTCGCTTCGCGATCCCTGACCGCTCCGCGCGAGTCGCTCTTGCGGCATCCGCGATGGACGGCTCCGGAGAACAGGCGCTTTGCGAGGGCTGCAGGGCCGGGCGCCCGGGGGCGGGCGGGCGCCCGGCCTCGGGCGATGGGCGGGGGAAGGGACCGCGCGGGCGGGCGGCGCGCGGTCCGGGGGCGGGAGGGGGGCGCGCGCGGGGGCGCGGACCGGGGGGGTCAGCCGAGGGCGGGCAGGATCCGCTCGATCTCGGCGCGGTGCTTCTCGTACTGCGGGGGCAGCTTCAGGGCCTGGCCGAGGGTCTCGCGCGCCTCGTCGACGGCGAAGCCGGGGTCGTCGGTGGCGATCTCGAACAGCACCCCGCCCGGCTCGCGGAAGTAGACCGAGCGGAAATAGTTGCGGTCCCGCTGCTCGGTGGTCTGCAGGCGGTGCGTCTTCGCCAGCTTGTCGGCCATCGCCGCCTGGTCGGCGTCGTCCTTCGCCCGGAAGGCGATGTGGTGGACCGAGCCGCGGCCCATCCGCGCCGGCATCGCGCCCGGCGCCTCGACCAGCTCGATCACCGAGCCGTAGGGGCCGTCATGCGCCTCCATCCGGATCACCGGACCCTCGCGCCCGGTCTCGGCGAAGCCGAACACGTCCGCCAGGATCGCCGCCGTCGGCGCCGCGGCGCGCAGCAGCAGGCGCACGCCATGGATGCCGCGGATCGCATGCTCGGCGGGGACGCCCTCGGCCGGCCAGGCCGGCTCGTCGCCCGCGCCCGGCGTCTCGACCAGCGCCAGCCGCATCCCGTCGGGGTCGCGGAACGGCAGCGCCGTCTCGCCGAAGCGGCTCTCGGGGGCGGAGACGTCGAGCCCCGCCGCCTCCAGCCGGTCCGCCCACCAGGGCAGGGCGCCGGCGGGGACGCGGAACAGCGTCTCCTGCGTCTCGCCCGCGCCGAGGCGCCCGGGCGCCGACTGCTCCCACGGGAAGAAGGTCAGGATCGAGCCGGGAGAGCCGGCCTCGTCCCCGTAATAGAAGTGATAGGCGGAGGGATCGTCGAAGTTCACCGTCTTCTTCACCAGCCGCAGGCCAAGGACCCGGGTGTAGACGTCGAGGTTGCGCCGGGCGTTGCCGGCGACGGCAGTGACATGGTGCAGGGGATGCGCGCTCATGCTGGGCTCCGGTCCAGGAGGAGGCCCTCGCCTCCGACCCGACGGAAGATAGGCCGACGGGGTGGGGCGATGAAGCCTCGCCTCATTGCATCCATGCAATCCGGCTTGGCGAATCCGCACGGTCCATGTTCACCTACGCCAGGACTACAGGGAGCTTCGCGCCATGCCCGACCTGCTTGCCGCCCTGTCGTGGGAGGATTTCCGCCTGGTCGGCGCGGTGGCCGAGACCGGCGGCCTGCCCGCCGCCGCGCGCCGGCTGGGGCTGAGCCACTCCACCGTCTTCCGCCGCCTCGCCCGGATCGAGGAGGTCGTCGGCGCCCCCCTGTTCGAGCGCGGCCGCGAGGGCTACGTCGCCACTCCGGCGGGGGAGGAGATGGTCGCCGCCGCCGTCTCGATGGCCGAGGACGCCGCCGGCTTCGCCTCGCGCCTCGAGAAGCGCGCGATCGCGCCGGCGGGCGACCTGCGCATCGCCACCTCCGACGCGCTGCTGCAGGCGCTGCTGACCCCGATCCTGGCCGAGTTCCGCGCCGCCTACCCCGAGATCCGGCTGGAGCTGGCGCTGGGCAACCCGTCGCTGAACCTGTCGCGCCGGGACGCCGACGTGGCGGTGCGCGCCACCGACCGCCCGCCCGAGACGCTGGTGGGCCGGCGCGTGGCGGGGCTGGCCTGGGCGCTCTACGCCGCCGCGGACGCGCCGCTGGCGGCGGCGGCGGGGGCCTGGGTCGGGCCCTCGGACGAGCTCTCGGACCTGCCC
>CAXGVP010000933.1:0-1939 GCA_964013055.1 uncultured Albimonas sp. | reverse complement strand
GACGCGGCGCCGACCGACGAGGCGCCGGCCGAGGCGCCCGAAGCGGAGACGGCGGACGCCGCCCCCGCCGAGGTCCCGGCCGAAACCCCGGCCGCGGAGGCGATCCCCGCCGCCGAGGCCGAAGCCTCGCAGCCGGCCGGCGAAGCCGAGACCTCCGATGACGCCGAGACCGAGACCGAGGGTCAGGACGCCTCCGGCGACGGCGACGACGCCGCGGGCGACAAGCGCCGCCGGCGCTCCCGCCGCGGCGGCCGCTCGCGCCGCTCGCGCCGCGGCAAGGGCCGCGACGAGGGCTCCGAAGACGCGCCCGCAGAGGCGAAGCCCGACGCGAGGGAAAAAGGCCGCGGCAAGGGCGACGCCCTGCCCTCCGTCGACGACGGCGACGGCGACGCGGACGACGCGTCGGTCTCCGACTCGCGCGGCGACGACAACGACGACCTCGGCGAGGGCATCTCCGCCCGCCGCATCTTCCAGCGCCGCTACAAGATCCAGGAAGTGATCAAGGTCCGGCAGATCCTGCTGGTCCAGGTCGTGAAGGAGGAGCGCGGCAACAAGGGCGCCGCGCTGACCACCTACCTGTCGCTCGCCGGCCGGTATTGCGTGCTGATGCCCAACACCGCCCGCGGCGGCGGCATCTCCCGCAAGATCACCAACGCGGCCGATCGCAAGAAGCTCAAGGACATCGCCGGCGACATCGAGGTGCCGCGCGGCATGGGCCTGATCATCCGCACGGCCGGCGCCAAGCGCACCGCCCAGGAGATCGAGCGCGACTACGAATACCTGCTGCGCCAGTGGGAGCGGATCCGCGAGACCACGCTGCGCTCGGTCGCGCCGACGCTGATCTACGAGGAAGGCTCGCTGATCAAGCGCGCGATCCGGGACCTGTATGCCCAGGGCATCGACCAGATCTGCGTCGACGGGGACGAGGGCTACAAGGAAGCCAAGGACTACATGTCCATGCTGATGCCCGGCCACGCGCGCAACGTGGTCCGGCACTCGGACCCGCAGCCGCTGTTCGCCAAGCACGGGGTCGAGCAGGAGCTCGCCGCGATGTTCAACCCGACGGTGCACCTGAAGTCGGGCGGCTACATCGTGATCGGCGTCACCGAGGCGCTGGTGGCGATCGACGTCAACTCCGGCAAGTCGACCAAGGAGGGGTCCATCGAGGACACCGCCCTGAAGACCAACCTGGAGGCGGCGGACGAGATCGCCCGCCAGCTGCGCCTTCGCGACCTCGCCGGCCTGATCGTCATCGACTTCATCGACATGGAGGACCCGCGCAACAACCGGTCCGTCGAGAAGCGGATGAAGGAGAAGCTGAAGGTCGACCGCGCGCGCATCCAGGTCGGCCGGATCTCGGCCTTCGGCCTGATGGAGATGTCGCGCCAGCGCCTGCGGCCGGGCGTGCTGGAGGCGACCACCGCCCCCTGCGCCCACTGCCACGGCACCGGCGTGGTGCGCGCGGACTCGTCGCTGGCGCTCTCGATCCTGCGCCAGCTGGAAGGCGAGGCCGCCCGTGGCCGCGCCCCCGAGCTGGCCGTCCGCGCCCCGATGGGCACGGCGAGCTACCTGCTCAACGACAAGCGCGACCACCTCTCGGGGATCGAGTGCCGCCACGGCGTGGTGATCCGCGTCGAGGGCGACCCCTCGCTGTTCTCGCCCGAGTTCCACGTGGACCGGATCAAGACCGCCTCGCGCCTGCCGCTGCAGGGCATGGTCCCGGCGACGGACGCGCCGGACCTCGAGGAGGTCGAGGAGGCCGAGGTGGTGGAAACCGCCGAGGAGCTCCCCGCCTCCGTCTCCGAGCCCCCGGTCGAGGAGCCACGCGCCCCGGCCCGTCCGGCCGAGAAGCCCGAGGCGAAGGACAAGGACAAGGACGACGACGACGGCTCCCGCCGCCGCCGCGGCCGTCGCGGCGGTCGTCGCCGGCGGCGCGGGG
>CAXGVP010000932.1:0-1941 GCA_964013055.1 uncultured Albimonas sp. | reverse complement strand
AGGCGCGGGACGGCGCGGGCCATCTCCTGCGTCCAGGGGTGGCTCGGGCGCCCAGCACCCGGGCGGGCGGGCCGGTCTCGACGATGCGCCCCGCGCGCATCACCGCCACCCGGTCGGCGCAGGCCGCGGCCGCGGCCAGGTCGTGACCGATCAGCAGGGCCGCCATCCCCCGCTCCCGGCACAGCCGCCGCAGCAGCGCCAGCAGCGCCGCCCGCCCGACCGCATCGAGCGAGGCCGTCGGCTCGTCCGCCACCAGCAGCGCCGGATCGCCCGCCAGCGCCAGCGCGATCACCGCCCGCTGCCGCTGGCCGCCCGACAACCGGTGCGGCGGTCGGGAGAGCATCGCGCCCGGCTCCGGCAGGCCCGCCTCGGCCAGCAGCGCCTCGGCCCGCGCGCGGGCGGCGCGGCGGTCGAGGCCGCGGCGCAGGCGCAGGGTCTCGACCAGCTGCGCGCCGATCGAGACCATCGGGTGCAGCGACGCGGTCGGGTCCTGGAACACCGCCCCGATCCGCCGGCCGCGCAGGCGGCGCAGCACGGCCTCGGGGCCGGAGGCGAGGTCCGACCCCTCGAACAGGATCCGCCCGCCCGTCACCCGCCCCGGCGCGGGCAGCAGCCCCAGCGCCGCGGCCGCCAGCGCCGACTTGCCGGCGCCGGATTCGCCCGCCAGCGCCAGGATCTCGCCCGGCGCGACCGCGAGGCTCGCCCCGTCCACCGCCCGGCGCGCGCCGAAGTCGACGCGCAGCGCCTCGATGCGCAGCAGCGCGCTCATCGCCCCGCGATCCGGTGGGGGTCGCTGCGCACGCGCAGGGCCTCGGCGGCGGCGTTCGCCCCCAGCGTCAGCGCCACCAGCAGCGCCGAGGGGAAGGCCGCGATCCACCAGCGCCCGGCGAACATCTGCTCGGCCCCCAGGCGGATCAGCGTGCCCAGCGAGGGCGTCGAGGGCGGCGCCCCGAGCCCCAGGAAGGACAGCGTCGCCTCGGCGATGACGGCCAGCGGCAGCAGGATCGCGGCGAGCGTCAGCAGCGGCCGCGCCACGCCCGGCAGGACGTGGCGGACGAGGATCCGCCAGCCCGGCAGGCCGGTGATCCGGGCCGCGGTCACGAAGGCGCGCCGCGCCTCGAGCGCGGCGGCGGCGCGCGCGACCCGCGCGACCTGCGGCCAGTCGCCCAGCCCGATGGCCAGCGCGGTCGCCGGGATCGCCAGCGCCTCGCGCGCGCCGGGGGGCAGAAGGGCGCGCGCCAGCCCGTTGACCAGGATCGCCACCAGGATCCCCGGCAGGGTCGACTGCACCTCGGCCAGGCGCATCAGCAGCGCGTCGACCCAGCCGCCGAGCGCGCCCGCCAGCCCCCCCGCCAGCGCCCCCAGCGCCAGCCCCAGCCCGGTCGCCGCCAGCGCCACCAGGATCGACAGCCGCCCCCCGTGCAGCATCGCCGAGAGCAGGTCGCGCCCCTGCCCGTCGGTCCCCAGCCAGAACGGCGCCCGCCCGCCCTCGGCCCAGGCCGGCGGCAGGAAGGCGTCGCGCAGGGACAGGGCCGCGGGGTCGAACGGGTCCTGCGGCGCGATCCAGGGCGCGAGCAGGCAGGCGAGCGCCGCCGCAAGTCCCGCCGCCAGCGCCAGCGCCAGCGCCAGGATCCAGATGCGACGCGCCATCGCTCAGCCCCGCAGCCGCGGGTCCAGCGCCAGGTGCGCCAGGTCCGCGAGCAGGTTGACGGCCACGAAGATCGCCGCCGCCAGCACCAGGCAGCCGGCCATGGCGGGGGCGTCCACCGCCTCGACCGACTGCAGGAAGAACAGGCCCGTGCCCGGCCACTGGAACACCGTCTCGGTGATCACCGAGAAGGCGACCAGCGCGCCCAGGTTGGTCGCCGTCGCCGCGATCACCGGCGGGGCGGCGCTGCGCAGGGCGTGGCGCAGGACCGCCCGCTCGGGCAGGCCGCGGGC
>CAXGVP010000931.1:0-1944 GCA_964013055.1 uncultured Albimonas sp. | reverse complement strand
CGCGGCGAGGCGGGCGGGGGCGCGTGGGGGGCGCGTCAGCCGCGCCAGAGTTTTCGGCGCACGGCGCTTTCGATGTCGGCGGCGAGGTTGGCGGCCAGGTCGCCGCCGGGCAGGGCGCGGGCCGCGCCCTCGGGGTCCGCGGGGTTCGCGGCCAGATCGAAGCCCCGGTCCTTCCAGCGCTCGTAGAGCAGCTGGTCGGCGGCGTTCTCCCTGAGGATCGCCTCCACCTGCGCCCCGGTCAGGTCGGAGGCGGACAGGCGCTTGACGTGGCCCACGTTCTCCGACTCGACGGTGGGGTCCACGCCCAGTTCCTGCGAGATCCCCGCCAGCGCCTCGTTGCAGCTCCGGTAGCCGCCGACGAAGTGGAAGCCCTGGAAGGCGGCCTCGAGGTAGAGGAACCGCGCCCGGGTCGACAGGCGGTAGATGCCCGGGTAGCCGACCTCGAAGAAGCGGTGCAGCAGGAAGCGCGCGATCGGGTTGCGCCGCTGGGCGCCGCGCCAGGCGTCGAAGTCGCCGGGGGCGGGCTGGCCGCGCTCCTCGTGCCGGGCCCAGCGGTAGTTGTAGAAGCTGACCAGGTACGAGACCGGATCGCGCAGCAGCACCGAGCATCTTACATCGCGCCCCGGGAACTTCTCGGAGAGCGAGCGCGACAGGGAGTGGCCGGAGACGGCGCGCACGCCGGCCAGGTCCTCGGGCGACAGGGAGGGATAGCGGTTGCCGATCACGTCGCGCAGCGGGTTGCGCCAGCGCGGGGCCAGCAGGAAGCCCTCGCCCAGGGTGCGCTCGAAATGCCGCTCGACCGTGGTGCCGGCGCATTTGGGGACATGCAGGAAGAAATGCACGGGGGCGGGCGTGGTCATCGGGCGGCTCCTTCGCCTTCGCTGCTAGCGGAGCGGGCGGCGGGGGGCAAGCGCCGGGGGACGGTTCGGGGGCGGCAGGGCCTCGGGCCGCCCGGGCGCCGCGACCCCGGCGGCGGGAGAGGCCCCGAGTCGAGCCCGGGGCGCGCTTGCCGCAGGCGGGGGCCCGGCCATCCCCGCGCCGCGCTCGGGGCGCAGGGCGGAGGGGAGGCCCCGGGCCAGGCCCGGGGCGCGCCTGCGAGGGCGGCGGCGGCGCTCAGGCCCGGCCGGCCTCCGGGGGAGGCGGCGTCGTGCAGGCGGCGTCGCTCAGGCGGCGTCGTTCAGGCGGCGGGGTCGATGCGGGCGGCGAGTCGCTCGCGCGCCAGGTCGCAGTCGGCGTGCATCTGCGCGATCAGCGGCTCGATCCCGTCGAACTTCTCCTCGCCCCGCAGGTAGGAGACCAGGGCCACCGAGACCTCGGCCCCGTAGAGGTCGCCGGAGAAGTCGAAGAGGTAGGTCTCGAGATTCGGCGCGTTGATCCCGAAGGTCGGGCGCACGCCGAGCGAGGCCGCGCCGGGGTGGCGGCCGGCGTGGGGGCCGTCGAGCACCTCGATCTCGACGGCGTAGACGCCGAATTTCGGCAGCAGCAGGTTCTCCAGCACCACGTTGGCGGTGGGGAAGCCCAGCTCGCGGCCGCGCTTGTCGCCGTGGCTGACCGTGCCGTCGAGCCGGTGCCAGTGGCCCAGCATCCGCGCGGCGGCCACGGGGTCGCCTTCCCCCAGCGCCTCGCGGATGGAGGTGGAGGAGACGCGGCCCGAGGGTCCCTCGACCATCGGCGCGGTCACCGCCTCGAAGCCGTGGCGGGCGCCCAGCTCGGCCAGCATCGCGGCGTCGCCCTCGCGGCCCTTGCCGAAGCGGAAGTCCTCGCCGACCACCACCCGGCTCAGGCCCAGGCGCCCGGCGAGGATGTCGCGCGCGAACGCCTCGGCCGAGAGCGCGGCCATGGCCCGGTCGAACTCGAGCTCCACGCACAGGTCCACGCCCAGCTTCTCCAGCCGGTGACGGCGGGCGGGGGCGTTCATCAGGCGGAACGGCGGGGCGGCGGGGG
>CAXGVP010000930.1:0-1945 GCA_964013055.1 uncultured Albimonas sp. | reverse complement strand
TCGACCGGATCCGCATCGAGTCCGGCGCCGCCGCCTTCGACCAGCTCGACATCACGCTGCGCGGCGACCGGACCTACATCACCTACGGGCTGAGCACCGACGTGGTGGCGCTGGTGGGCGTGACGCCGGGCGAGCTCGACGCCTCCGACTTCCTGTTCGGCCCCGCCTGACCCGCAGCCACGCCGCCCCCCGACCGCCCCCGAAGGAGCGTCCAGATGCCCACCATCGAAGTCGACGTCGTCTATTACGGCTCCTACGGCTACTACGAGGTAGACCGTTACGGGGCGGTCATCGACGGCGAGCAGTCCCCCGCGGCCGGGACCACCTGGCTCGCCAAGATGCCCGAGGGCGGCCTGCCCGAGGACTTCCCCTACAACCCGCAATACTACGGCTTCATCCTCACCGGCGACGGCGTCGTCCAGGATCACCGCGGCGCGACCTTCGAGGGCGGCGACACGATCTGGATCGACGCCACCAACTCGACCTTCTACTTCGACGCGACGCCCGGCCCGGTGAAGGTCTGGATCAACCAGCCCGGCGCGAACACCTACCACATGGGCGACGGCGACGACGGGCTGGTGCTGGGCGACAGCTCGACCGTCTACGCCGGCGGCGGCGACGACACGATCAAGCTCGCCGGCTACGCCGAGGGCGAGGACGGCGACGATTCCTTCTACGGCGGCGGCGTGGCCTACGGCGGCGACGGCGCCGACCTGTTCAGCCGCATCGACGTCGCCTACGGCGGCGCCGGCGACGACCGCGTGGTCAGCAGCGACTTCGGGACCTTCTACGGCGGCGACGGCTTCGACGAGATCGCCCCCGACGCGGATGTGAACCTGGTCCTGGGACGGGTCGAGGACGTCGAGCGCATCTCGACCTACGTCGAGCTCACGCTGCTGCCCGAGCATCTGCCCGCCGGGGTCTTCTCGATCGACGCGTTCTTCGCGGGCGTCGAGGTGATCTTCGCCGACCGCGCCCGCCGACCGGAACTGATCTTCGGCGACGGCGACCTCGAGATCCTCGGCCCGTCGGCCTTCAAGGTCTCGGGCCGCGACGACCTGCGCATCCACCTCGGCGAGGGCGAGGTGACCTACCGCGCGCAGGAGATCGACGGCGGGGCGACGGATCTGGAGGTCTACGGCGGCGCCGGCGTCTACACGATGCGCGGCTCGGGCGAGGCGGACATCCTCTACGGCGGCGTGAACGACGACGACATCCGCGGCGGCGGGGGCGAGGACGTGCTGCGCGGCAACCGCGGCGACGACGAGATCCACGGCAAGCGCGGCGGCGACCGGCTGTCGGGCGAGGACGGCGACGACCTGATCTACGGCAACAAGGGCGTCGACGTGATCTACGGCGCGGCCGGCGAGGACGAGATCCACGCCGGGCTCGGCGCCGATCTGGTCTACGGCGCCGGCGACGCCGACGAGATCCACGGCGACAAGGGCCGCGACCATCTCGAGGGCGGCGAGGGCGACGACGCGCTCCACGGCGGCGCCGGCTTCGACACGCTGCTGGGCCAGGGCGGGAAGGACCTGATCGAGGGCGGCGACAAGGCCGACGCGATCCAGGGCGGCGAGGGCGCCGACACGGTCTACGGCGGCGGCGGGCGCGACTCGATCGCGGGCGAGGGCGGCGACGACGTGCTCGACGGCGACCGCGGCGACGACGAGATCTACGGCGGGACCGGCGAGGACCTGCTGCGCGGCGGCGGCGGCGACGATCTGCTGTTCGGCGGAACCGGCGCCAACACCGTCTTCGGCGACAGGGGCGACGACCTGATCGACCTGCGCGAGGGCGAGACCACCGCGACCGGCGGCGCCGGCGCGGACCTCTATGCGGTGGCGCTCGGCGCGGGGCTCGACACGATCCTGGACTTCGAGATCGACCTCGACCGGATCCGCATCGAGTCCGGCGCCGCCGCCTTCGACCAGCTCGACATCAC
>CAXGVP010000929.1:0-1946 GCA_964013055.1 uncultured Albimonas sp. | reverse complement strand
CCGCCCCGAAGCGCGCGCCAAAGCCCCGCGCGAGGCCCGAGAACGACGGCGCCGCCCTGGCCGCCGCCGCCCAGGCCGACGCCCTTTCGGCGCTGGTCAACCTGGGCTACCCCGAGTCCCAGGCCGCCGTCGCCGTGGCGGAGGCCGCCGCCGACGGCGAGACCCCGCCGACCTCCGCCGCCCTGATCCGCGCCGCCCTGCGCGCCCTGGCCCCGAAGTGACCGCCGCCTCGTGCGCATCGAGGGGAGGAGACCGCTCATGAAGACCCGCATCGCAACGACCCGCATCGCGACGACTCTGGCCGGCGGCGCTCTCGGCGTCGCCGTGGGCGCCGGCAGCGGCATCGTCGGAGGCGCGTTCGGCGCCGTTCCCGGCGTCGGCGTCTTCGCCCTCGGCGGGGCGATCGCCGGATGCCTGGCCGGCCCGGATGCGGGCCGCGCCCTCCGCGCCCTCAGGCGCCGCCGCTCAGGGAAGTGACCGCATAGCATGGCCGACGCCCCCCCCTCCGGCCGCCTGACCGACCGCGAGCCCCTGCCCGGCGACGAGGCCGACCGCGCCCTGCGCCCGCAGGCGCTGGACGATTTCGTCGGCCAGCCCGAGGCCCGCGCCAACCTGCGGGTCTTCGTGGAGTCCGCCCGCCGGCGGGGCGAGGCGATGGACCACACCCTGTTCCACGGCCCCCCCGGCCTGGGCAAGACCACGCTCGCCCAGATCGTCGCCCGCGAACTGGGCGTGAATTTCCGCATGACCTCCGGCCCGGTGCTGGCGAAAGCCGGCGACCTCGCCGCGATCCTGACCAACCTCGACGCCCGCGACGTCCTCTTCATCGACGAGATCCACCGCATGTCCCCGGTGGTGGAAGAAATCCTCTACCCCGCGATGGAGGACTACGCCCTCGACCTCGTGATCGGCGAGGGCCCCGCCGCCCGCACCGTCCGCATCGACCTGCCCCCCTTCACCCTTGTCGGCGCCACCACCCGCCTGGGCCTGCTGACCACCCCGCTGCGCGACCGTTTTGGAATTCCCGTCCGCCTCGAGTTCTACTCCGTCGCGGACCTCGTGAAGATCGTCGACCGCGCCGCCCGCCTCCTCAATGCCCCCGCCACCCCCGAGGGCGCGCAGGAGATCGCCCGCCGCGCCCGCGGCACCCCCCGCATCGCCGGCCGCCTGCTCCGCCGCGTGGTGGACTTCGCGGTGGTCGAGGGCGACGGCACGGTCACCCAGGCCATCGCCGACCGGGCGCTGACGCGCCTGGGCGTCGACGACCTCGGCCTCGACGGCGGCGACCGTCGCTACCTGCGCCTGCTGGCCGAGCACTATGCCGGCGGCCCCGTCGGCATCGAGACCATCTCCGCCGCCCTCTCGGAGGCCCGCGACGCGCTCGAGGAAGTGATCGAGCCCTTCCTCCTCCAGTCCGGCCTGATCCAGCGCACGCCGCGCGGCCGGATGCTGGCGGCGAAGGCATGGAGCCACCTCGGGTACGAGGCGCCCAGCCCCCCGGAGGCTCCGCGCCCCGGCCCCGATCTGTTCGAGGACCGATGACCGAACACCGCCTTCCCGTCCGCGTCTACTACGAGGACACCGACCTCGCCGGCGTGGTCTTCTACGCCAACTACCTGCGCTATTACGAACGCGGGCGCTCGGACGCGCTGCGGGAGCTGGGCGTCGACCAGACTTCGCTGAAGGCCGCGGGCGTGGTCTTCGTGGTGCGCCGGATCGAGGTCGACTACCTCGCCCCCGCCCGTTTCGAGGACCTGCTGGAGGTCGTCACGCGGGTCGAGACGCTGAAGGGCGCCTCCGCCGAGATGATCCAGGAGATCCGCCGCGGCGACCAGGTGCTCAACCGCGCCCGGGTCTTCGTGGCCTGCATGACGCTCGAGGGACGCCCGGTGCGCCTGCCGCGCGAGGCCCGCTCGGCGATGGAGCGCCTGCTCGGCTGATCCCGG
>CAXGVP010000928.1:0-1950 GCA_964013055.1 uncultured Albimonas sp. | reverse complement strand
GGGCCGCGAGAGGCCCCGGGTCAAGCCCGGGGCGCCCGCGGCGTCGGGCGCACGTCAACGCCCCGGTCCGGCCGGGCGCTGGTCGCCGTCCCGGACCCGTAGGGCGCATTTCAATGCGCCGCGCCTCTCCGCCGCCCCACGCCTCACCGCCAGCGCAGCACCCGCTTTTCCAGCCGCCCGATCAGCCAGCTGACGGTCAGCCCGAGGATCGAGAGCATCGCCACCCCCGCCACCAGCTGGTCCGTCGCCATCAGGTTGCCGGCCAGCAGCACATAGGCGCCGATGCCGTATTCCGCGCCGATCATCTCGGCCGCCACCAGCAGGATGATCGCGATCGAGGCCGAGATCCGGAACCCCGACAGGATCGCCGGCATCGCGCCCGGCAGGATGATTTTCCGGATGATCGACCAGCGGGACAATCCAAAGCTCTGGCCCATTCGCACCAGGCCGCGGTCCACCCCGTCGACGCCGCCGTAGACGGCGATCACGGTGGGAAAGAAGGCGCCGAACAGGATCGTGGCGACCTTGGATTCCTCGCCGATGCCGAACCAGATGATGAACAGCGGCAGCAGCGCGATCTTGGGGATCGGGAAGAAGGCCGCCACCAGCGGCACGATGCCGGCCCGCGCCAGGCTGAACAGCCCCGCCGCGAAGCCCACCGCGATGCCCAGCAGGGTGCCGAAGATCCACCCCTGCACCAGCCGCGACAGCGAGGCCTGCAGGTGCAGCGCCAGCTGGCCGGAGCTGGCGAGGTTCGAGAACGCCTCCAGCGCCTCCGACGGCGCGGGCAGCACGATGGGGCTGATCCAGCCCAGGCGCGAGCCCGCCTCCCACACCGCGAACAGGACCGCGAAGACCAGCGGGCCGACCCAGCGGCGCGGGGTGGGGCGGAAGCCGCCGCCGCGGAACGGCACCGGGCGGGCGCCGGGGGCCGGCTGCGCCCGGGAAGCGGCGCCGGGGAGGGATGCGTCAGACATCGGCGATCTCCTGATCGGCGGCCATCGCCTCCTCGCGCATCAGCTCCCACAGGCGGGTCTGGTGGGCCTCGAGCTCGGGGCCACGGGCCTTGCGCTCGCTCAGCGGCATGTCGATCTCGACGATCTCGCGCACCTGGCCGGGGCGGCGCGAGAGGACCACGACCTGGTGGCCCAGGCGCACCGCCTCGGCGAGGTTGTGGGTGACGTAGACGGCGCCGAAACGCTCCCGCTCCCACAGGGCCTGGAGGTCGTCCATCAGCAGCTCGCGGGTCTGGCTGTCCAGCGCCGAGAGCGGCTCGTCCATCAGCAGGCAGGCCGGGCGCACGGCGAGCGCGCGGGCGATCGCCACCCGCTGCTTCATGCCGCCCGAGAGCTGCCGGGGCAGGGCGTCGGCGAAGTCCGACAGGCCGGTGCGCGCCAGCACGTCGGCGATGATCTCGTCCCGGTCGCGCCGGGAAAGCTTGTGGTCTTCCAGCGCGAGGCTGATGTTCCCGCGCGCGCTGCGCCAGGGGAGCAATGCAAAATCCTGGAAGATGTAGGTCAGCGGGTTGAGCGAGCCTGCGGGCGGCGCGCCGGTCATCAGGACCTGGCCCTGGTCCGGCCGCTCCAGCCCGCCGATGAAGCGCAGCAGGGTGGACTTGCCGCAGCCCGAGGGGCCGACGAGGCACACGATCCGGCCGGCCGGCGCCTCGAAGGAGATGTCGCGCAGCACCTCCACCCCGTTGTAGCGGTGCGAGACGTGGGAGAGGGCGAGGTCCATGGCGGGCTCCGGGTCGGCCGGGGCCGGCGCGGTCGCCGCCCCCGGGAAGGGCAGGGGACGGCGTCGGCCCCCGGGAAAGGGAATGGTCGGCGCGGCCCCCGGGGAGGGGAGAGGCCGGCGCGGGGGCAGGCCCCTGCGAAGGCGACGAGGCCGGCGCGGGGCGCCGCCCTCCGGCATGTGGCGAGGCCGGCTCAGGACGCCGGCCCCCGGCAT
>CAXGVP010000927.1:0-1951 GCA_964013055.1 uncultured Albimonas sp. | reverse complement strand
GCGCTGGAAGATGCCGTAGCCCGAGCCGTCGGGATAGCTCGAGCCATAGTAGTCGGGCGTGTTGCTCTGCCAGGCGTAGACCATCCCGCCGCCTTCCAGCAGCGCGCCGGTTCCGCCGATCTGGTAGCCGCGGACCTCCTCGTTGAGACGCATCGGCTCGCCCTGGATGACGCCGTCGGGGCCGATGACGTAGGCGTAGATCTCTTCGTAGGAGTAGCTGGAGTTCAGCGCATCCTCGCGAACCAGGGCGATGAACCCGCCGTCGGGCGTCGGGATCAGGCGTTCCAGGCGGTCATGGCCTTCCAGCACCTGGTTGACGCGGACATCCCCGGTCTGCGCGACGCCGTCGGCGTCGAAGATCCGGACGAAGGCGTCGAAGCTGGTGCCGGTGTAGTTGTAACCGATCGCGAACCCGCCCGACGGCATCGTCGCAGAGGGCGCGAGCGTGACGACCCTGGGTGAAGTACTGATAGTTGGCGGTTTCGACGGTCAGCACCGTCTCGTCGGCCCCGGCCGTCGCGCCGTCGAAACTGACGAGGGCGCCGTTCCCGCTGACATCGATGCGTTGGCCGATGATTCCGCTGTCGTCGCCATCGGCCCCGTTGTAGTCGCCCCAGGCGACCATGACGTCGCCGTCCGGCAGCAGCGTCGCGCGCGGGACCTGCTGGGTTCCGGCGACGAAGGTGTTGATCTGGAAGCTCGCGGCCTCCGGCGTGCCGTCCGAGGCGAAGATGCGGCCCCGGATGTCGTAGGCGCCGGTCTGTTCGGAACTGTAGACGACGAAGAACCGCCCGTCGTCCAGGGCCACGGCCTTTGCCTGCGTCTGGTTGTAGAGCGTCGCGTCCGCGACCTGGAAGCGCGCGACGTCCACCGCGCCGTCCGCCGTCAGGATCGTGCCGTACTGCCCGTAGCCGCTGCCGTCGGCGCCCTGGCGGTCCTCCCAAAGGACCAGCACCCGGCCGTCGGCGAGCACCGCCGCGTCGTCGAGGACCTGGTCTCCCGCAGTCAGGTCGTTGATGCGGATCTCGGGCCCGACCTCCTGGCCCCGGGCGTCGAAGCGCTGGCCGTAGACGCCGTAGGAGGAACTGGCGTCGTCCTGGTGCTGCGAGTTCCAGAACGTGAAGTAGCCGCCGTCGCCGAGCGCCACGACATGCGGCCCGGTCTGGTCGCCCTGCGTCCAGTCATTGACCTGCACGTCCTCGCCCTCGGGCGCCGTCGCCGCGGCGCCGGACTGGTCGAGCGTGATCCGCACCGAGCCGCCGGCGGAGACGGTCTGCGAGACGTCGCGCACCCAGACCGACACCGAGAACTGGCCGCCGCGGTTGGCGGCGGGGCCGTCGAAGGCGAGGGTGAACGCCTCGAGCAGCGCCTCGACGCTCTCGGCGTCGGCGGCGGCGTTCAGGGTGATCCGCAGGGGCTGGTCGTCGGCGCCCTCGTAGCTGGGATGCACCGTGCCGATGGCCACGCCGCCCCAGGTGACGGTCGTGCCGTCGAAGCCGATCAGGCCGGCGCCGGCGCCGTCGTCGCGAACGCCGAGCTGGCCATAGGCGCCGGAGGTGTCGATCTGCACGTAGCCGCCGTCGAAGGAGGCGCCGTCGTAGCCGTCGAGGTCCACGGCGACGTCGAGCGTGCGGGGCGTCGCGAAGTCGGATTCGCGCAGCAGCGGCAGGTAGGTCGAGGTCTCGTTCTCGTTGAGCAGGAAGTCGTTGATCGAGGGGTAGGTCGTGTCGGAAGAGGAGGGGTGCAGGTAGAGATGCACCGCGTCCGGCTCGGTCTGGCGTCCGTCGGCGTCGGCGACGATCACGCCCAGCGCCTTGTGCGCGTAAGACAGCGCCGTGCCGTCGGCGGCGTCTGAGGAATAGGCCGCCCGCTCCAGGATCAGGCGCACGGCGCGCGCGTCGGCGGCGGCGTTCAGCGCCAGCGTCAGCGCCTCGCCGTCGGCGGCGTCCTC
>CAXGVP010000926.1:0-1952 GCA_964013055.1 uncultured Albimonas sp. | reverse complement strand
GTCGCCGCCCGGCTGCTGCGCATCCGGGCGGGCGTCCGGACCGGCGCCGGCGACGTCCTGGACCTCGGCCGCCTCGGTCTCCTCGGGTTGGGCGCGGATGTCCATCACCAGCATCCCGGGGCGGAATTCGTAGGCCTCGGCCACGCAGTTGCACGACATCGACAGGATCAGCCGCGTGCCGTCGCGAGCCCGCTCGCTGCGGGCGCTGGTGACGCGGGAGACGCGGCGCTGGGGAAAGATCTGTTCGGTCGCGAACAGCAGCTCGCGGTCCGAGAAGAGGACGGTGACCAGCCGGCCGTTGCGCTCGATCGACCAGTCCCCCAGCTGCGGCACGTCGAGCGCGATGCGGCTGAACTCGGCATGTTCGCCGGCGCGCAGGCGGATCCGTTCCTGCGCCGCCGCCGCGGAGGCCCATAGCAGCGTCGCAGATATGAGCAGCGGCAAGACGATCGCGCGCCCCAGCCGCGACGCGCGCAGGGAGCAGGCCCGCGGCCCGCTCCCGTAGATGCCGTTCCGGATCGCCCCGTGGATCATGCGGCCTTGGCCTCTCGCAGCGCCTCGGACAGGTCGGAGAAGCTCGGGCGCAGGCTGCGCGGCGTGTTCTGGCGGCCGACCTCGACGCAGATGTCGGGCGAGTGGTTGTGCAGCGCCGCCACCAGCACCTCGCGGATCAGCATGTAGAACTGGTGGTCTTCCTCGATCACGCCCTTCACGCGGGCGGCGAAGGGGCCGACGAAGCCATAGGCGAGGAACACGCCCAGGAAGGTGCCGACCAGCGCGCCGCCGATCATGCCGCCCAGCACCGAGGGCGGCTGGTCGATGGCGGCCATGGTCTTGATCACGCCCAGCACCGCCGCGACGATGCCCAGCGCGGGCAGGCCGTCGGCCATGTTCTGCAGCGCGTGGGAGGAGTGCAGCGCGATGTGCTTGCGCGTCTCGAGCTGCTTCTCCAGCACCTCCTCGACCTGGTGGGGGTCGTCGTAGTTCATCGAGCTGGCGCGCAGCGTGTCGCAGATCAGGTCCACGGCGCCGGCGTCCGACTGGATCCTGGGATAGCGCGAGAACACCGCCGAGTCCTGCGGGTTCTCGACATGGCCCTCCAGGTCCATGGGGTTGGCGCGGCCGATGCGGATCAGCTCGAACAGCAGGCACAGCAGGTCGCGATAGTCCTGGGGCTTCCACTTGGCGCCCTTGAACACCTTGCCCACGTCGCCCAGCGCATGCTTGACCGTGTGCATGTCGTTCGACAGCAGGAAGGCGCCGACCGCCGCGCCGCCGATCATCATCATCTCGAATGGCAGCGAGTGGAGGATGATCCCCATCTTGCCGCCCGCGGCCACATAGCCGCCGAAGACCATGGCGAAGGTCACCGCAATTCCAACGAATCCGAACATTCCGCGTCCCCGTTCCTCGCGCTCCGGACACCGGGCCCCTGCTGGACCCGTCCGACCCGGGGCGGAAAGTGCGCCGGCGAGGTTAAGAAAGCGCTGAAGTCGGCGGCGGGAGGGGCGCCGCGAGGGCGGCGAAAACCAACAATACGAGGCAAAGCGGGACGGTTGCGCGCAGGCGACGACGAAGGCCCCCTCGGCCAGGCCAGGGGCGTCTCGGATCATCGAGGCCGGCCGGCGCGCGCGGGCCGCGCGCCGGTCATTCGCGCGGAGCGCGGGCGTTGCGGCCGGCGATGACGGCGGAGATGGCATAGGCGCGCTCGGCGCTCATCCCGCCCATGATCTTGGCGGCGGTGTCCTTGCGCATCCGCGCCAGGAAGCCGGCGGCGAAGGTCACGTCCATCGATTCGAAGATCCGCGCGGCGTTCTTGGGGTTCATGTTCTCGTAGACCGCGGTCAGCCGCTCGATGTCCTGCTCGGCGGCCTCGTCGGCGACGGCGAGTGTGGCGGCCAGCCGCTCCTCGGCGGTGCGCAGCGCCTCGAGCTGCTCCTTGTACTTGGCCT
>CAXGVP010000925.1:0-1957 GCA_964013055.1 uncultured Albimonas sp. | reverse complement strand
CGGACGAGGCGCTGGAGATCGCCGAACTCGCCGACCTCGCCGCCGCCATCGCCACCTCGGGGGCGCTGTTCCTCGACGCCTGAGGGGCGCCGCCCTTGGACCCCGCGCGCGCCCCGGGAGGGCGCGCGGGGTCCACCGCTAGCGCTGCGGCGACGGCCGGTCCCAGTCGGCCCGCAGCTGCGCCTCGGCCTCCGGCGACACCGCGGCGCCGGCGCCGATCGCGTCCAGCGCCTCGGCGATCGGGTCGGCTTCGGGCGCGCCCGAGGCGGCGGAGAAGCCGGGGCCCGCCTCCGCCCCCGCCTCCGACGTCGATGCGGACGAGGACGAGGGCAGGGCCGCGGTCGCCAGCACCTCCCACCCCCCGGCGGCGGTGCGGCAGGCGAGGGCGACGGCCTGCGGGCCTTCCAGTTCCCGGCAGGGGCGCCCGTCGCGGTCGAGGTAGGTCGCGGCCAGCCGCAGCCCCTCGGGCGATGCCTCGCCGGAGGCCAGCCGCTCCAGCGCGAGGTGGGTCGCCCCCTCCGCCGGGACCGGGCCCAGCGCCAGCGCCCCGGCCGGCCGAGGGTCGTCCAGGGCGGACAGCAGCCAGGCCGCGGCGCCCGCCGCGACCACGGCGAGCGCGACGCCCGCCGCGATCCGGTGCAGCGGGGCGGCCGCCCGCAGCCCGCCGGCCCGCGACGAGCGGGAGGGGGGGGCGGCGCCCAGCGCCTCGGGCACGGCGACGGGGGTCAGGGGATAGGCCCGGCGCAACAGGGCGTCGGTGGCGCGGATGCGCGCGGCGAGCGCCGCGGCCTCGGGGTCCTGCGCGACGGCGCGCAGGGCGCGGGCCTCGGCCTCGCCCTCCAGCTCGCCGTCGACGAGGGCCGCGATCTCGGTCTCGGTCCAGGTCCGGGTCATCGGGCCGTCTCCTCCATGAGGGGGGCCAGGCGGGCGCGGGCGCGCGCCAGCCGGCTCATGATCGTGCCCACGGGGACGTCCAGCGTCTCGGCCGCCTCGCGGTAGCTCATCCCGTCCACGGCGACGAGGGCGAGGACGGCGCGCTGCTCCTGCGGCAGGGCCTCCATGGCGGCGCGCACGCGGGCGAGCTGCAGCGCGTCCTCGGCCGCCCGCGCGCCCCGCCCCCCGTCGGAGAGGGCGGCCAGCGCCGCCTCGTCCCCGGTCTCGGCCCGGCGGGTGCGGGCGCGGCCGCGGTCCAGCCATGTGGTCTGCACGATCCGCATCATCCAGCGGTCCATGCGGGTGTCGGGCCGGTACTGGTGCAGCCGGTCGAGCGCCTTCACGCAGGCGGCCTGCACCAGGTCGTCGGCCTCGTCCCCGCCGCCGCTGAGCACGCAGGCGAAGCGGCGCAGGCGCGGCAGCAGGCCGACCATCTCGGCGCGCAGCCCGGCCTCGGCCGCGGCGTCGCGGACCTCGGCCCGGTCGGCCGGCGGGATCGGCGGCGGACCCGGGGGGCCGCCTGGCTGCACGCTCATTCCGCACGTCTCCATCCGCCCCTCCCGCGGTCGTCGCGTCGCGCCGCGCGCGGAAAACGGGGCTTCCGGGGCGGCGATCCTGTCGACAACGCCCCGGGCGGGCGGTTATTCCCTCGCGTCAGGAAAATATTTCATCCTCGCCCCGCGGAATAGCCCGCCGCGCCGCCGCGTTGTCCCGGCAACCGGAACAGGGAGACCCGAGATGACCGCGAAGCGATCGGCGAGACGATGGGCGCGCCTGCTGGCGCTGGCGCTGCTGCTGGGCGGCGCGGCGGAGGCGGCCGGATGGACCGCGGGACAGGGCGCCGCCTGGGCGAAGGGCGGCGACGATGGCGGCGGCGGGGATGACGGCGGCGGCGGCGGCTCCGGCGGCTCGGGCGGCGGCGACGACGGCGGCCGTGGCGGAGACCGCGACGGACGCGGCTCGGACGACTCCGGGCGCGGATCGGACGACTCGGGCCGGGGCTCGGACGACTCGGGGCGCGAGC
>CAXGVP010000924.1:0-1961 GCA_964013055.1 uncultured Albimonas sp. | reverse complement strand
GAAGTGATCGCCAGCGGGATCGCCGGGCCCGAGGCGTCGCCCGCAGGGACCAGCGCCTCCACGTTCCAGCGCCCCGGCGGGATCGCCCCCCAGACCACCGCGCCGTCGGCGCAGTCGAGCACGACGGTCTCGCCGGTGGTCTGCTCGCGCAGGCGCAGGGCGACGGGGCGGGCGGCCCCGCCCTCGATCAGCCGCGGCTCGGCGATCAGCAGCGCCGCGTCCTGCGCCGCCAGCGCCTCGGGCGAGGCGGTGGCGATCAGGCCCCGGCA
Organism: uncultured Albimonas sp.; assembly: GCA_964013055.1. GTDB lineage: Bacteria > Pseudomonadota > Alphaproteobacteria > Rhodobacterales > Rhodobacteraceae > Albimonas. The sequence continues at coordinate 1,692 of CAXGVP010000924.1, read as the reverse complement.
CTCGGCCTCGGCCATCGGCGGACGCGCCGGCGGGCCGGCCTCGCCCCCCGGCGTGCCCCCCGCGCAGGCGCCCAGCGCCGCAAGTCCCACGAGCGCCGCCGAAATGCGCGACGCGGCTGGATGAATTGGCATCGTCCCGGTCCTCCTCCCGGATCGGCGGACGATAGGCCCGCCGCCCCCCCCGCCGCAAGCCCGCCCCCGGATCCCGCCCCCATCCCCGCGCCGGAATCCGGTTGCGCGCCGTCCCGCGATCCCCTATCGCGACCTCATGTCCGACACAGACGCAGACCTCCCCGCGCTGCTCCGCGGCGCCCCCGGCAGCACCGAGTTCCGCAAGCTGCGCAAGCGCGTGGTCCGCGAAACGCGCGAGGCGATCGAGACCTACGGCATGGCGGCCAAGGGCCAGCGCTGGCTGGTCTGCCTCTCGGGCGGCAAGGACAGCTACACGCTGCTCGCGACCCTCGTCGAACTGCAATGGCGCGGCCTGCTGCCGGTGGAGCTGCTGGCCTGCAACCTCGACCAGGGCCAGCCCGGCTTCCCCGCGACCGTCCTGCCCGAGTTCCTGACCCGCATGCAGGTCCCCCACCGGATCGAGTACCAGGACACCTACTCCATCGTGAAGGAGAAGGTCCCCGCCGGCCGCACCTACTGCGCGCTGTGCTCGCGCCTGCGCCGGGGGAACCTCTACCGCATCGCGCGGGAGGAGGGCTGCCAGGCCGTCGTGCTGGGCCACCACCGCGACGACATCCTCGAGACCTTCTTCCTCAACCTGTTCCACGGCGGGCGCCTCGCGACCATGCCGCCGAAGCTGGTCAACGAGGACGGCGACCTGACCGTGCTGCGCCCCCTCGCCTTCGTGGCCGAGCAGGACTGCGAGCGCTATGCGCGGGCCATGGACTACCCGATCATCCCCTGCGACCTCTGCGGCAGCCAGGAGGGCCTCCAGCGCCAGCAGGTCAAGGCGATGCTCGACGAGTGGGAGCGCCGCTCCCCCGGCCGGCGCTCGGTGATGTTCAGGGCGCTGACCAACGTGCGCCCCTCGCATCTGGCGGACCCCGCCCTCTTCGACTTCGCCGGCCTGATGGCGGGCATGGGCGAGGCCCTGCCCGGCGGCGCGCAGCCGCTGCCCGGCGGCGCCCTGGGAGACGGCTACGAGGCGCCGCCCCGCCTGCGCCCGCAGGCGGCGGAGTAACCACGGGAGACCCCAGCCATGACCGCGCCGCGCATCCTCGAGACCTGCCTCTACGCCCGGGACCTCGACGCCGCCGCGCGCTTCTACGGCGAGGTCCTGGGGCTGGAGATGATCCAGTCGGTCCCCGACCGCCACCGCTTCTTCCGCGCCGGCGGCGGCATGCTCTTCGTGTTCAACCCGCTGACCACGCCGATCCCGCCGGCCCCCGACGCGCCCTTCCAGGTCCCGCCCCACGGCGCCCACGGGCCGGGGCATGTCTGCTTCTCGGCCGAGGGACCGGGGATCGAGGGCTGGAAGGCGCGCCTGACCGAGCACGGGATCGAGATCGAGGCCCGGGTCGACTGGCCGGGCGGCGCCGTCTCGATCTACTGCCGCGACCCGGCCGGCAACTCGGTCGAGTTCGCCGAGCCGAAGATCTGGGGGCTCTGAGCGCCCCCGCCCGCGCGGCAGCCGCGATGACCGGGCCGGCTCAGGCTCCGCGTCGGCGGCGCAACAGCGGC
>CAXGVP010000923.1:0-1969 GCA_964013055.1 uncultured Albimonas sp. | reverse complement strand
CACTCCTGGATCGCGGGGCCCTTGAGCTGCACCGCGGTCGGGGCGTTGCCCGACAGCACGCGGGCGCGCAGCGCGGTCATCGCGGCGTCGCCGCCGCCGCCGGCGACGGGCATGTCGGTCCAGGTGCCGCCGCGCTCGGCGAATTCCTGCTGCAGGACGGCGACGGACTTCGCCTCGCCGCCCGAGGTCCACCAGTGCAGCACCTCGACCTGCGGCTCGGCGGCCGCGGCGCCGGCGGTCAGGGCCCCGACGACCAGGGCCATGGCCGAAGAGGCCGCCAGAACGTTGAGCTTGCGCATGTCATCCTCCCGTTTCCGCCTGTCGGGCCCTTGCGGGCGTCCCCTCCCTGGGGCAGGCCGGTCCGGGGCGGACCATCGCGGAAGCCGCAGCGCAGCATCAACGCCGGATCCGTGCTGCACCGCCGAAACGCACGGCGATTTCCGGAGATTTCGTTACAATCCGTTACGCGGCAGACTATGGATACGCCCCGAACCGCCGCTGCGAACGCCGCGGACGGGGCGAGGGGAGGAAAGGGCCGCATGACCATACCCAGGCTTCTGGTCGTGGACGACGACCCCGAGATGCGCGGGATGCTGACCGACTTCCTGCGCCGCCACGGCTTCGCCGCGGTCGAGGCCGCGACCGGCGCGCAGGCCCGGGCCGAGTTCGCCCGCCACCGCATCGACCTGATCCTGCTCGACGTGATGCTGGGCGACGAGAGCGGGCTCGAGGTCTGCGCCCGCCTGCGCGCCGAGCATGACGTGCCCATCGTGATGCTCTCGGCGCTCTCGGCCGACCACCAGCGCATGGCGGGCTACGAGCGGGGCGCCGACGACTATGTCGCCAAACCCTTCAACCCCGACCTGCTGCTCGCCCGGATCCGCGCCGTCCTGCGTCGCACCCGCCGGGCGGCCTCGCTGGCCTATCGGCGCGCCGAGGGCGTGCACCGCTTCGCCGGCTGGACCTACGACGCGCGCACCGGCACGGCGACCGGGCCCGACGGGGTCGAGGCCTCGCTCTCGCGGCGCGAGGCGGCGCTGCTGGCCTGCCTGCTGGCCAACCCCAACATCCCCCTGACCCGCGAGGAGATCGCCGAGGCGCTCCACGATCCCGACGCCGAGCCCTCGGCGACGGACCCCGACGGCGCCTCGCGCGCGGTGGACGTGCTGGTCGGGCGCCTGCGCTCGAAGATCGAGGAGAACCCGCGCGCGCCCGCCCTGATCCGCACCCAGCGCGGCGTCGGCTACGTGCTGACGGCGGAGGTCGAGACGGCCCCGCGCGCCCCCGCCTCGGCCCCCTGACGGTCGCGATGCCGGCCCCCGAGCCCGCCCCGGCGCCGCCCGCGTCGACGGCCCCCCGCCCGCGCCTCTCCGCCGGCCGCAGGCCCTGGCCCCTGCGGCTGCAGGGCGCCGGGCTGGTGATCCTGGCGCTCGCGGCCGGCGCCGCCGCCGCCTGGGCCTGGGCCTGGTCGGACGCCGCCTGGGACGCCCGCCTCGCCCGCGCCCGGACCGCGGGCGTGCAGCTCTATCATGCGCTCGACGCCGGCGGCACGCCGCCGGTGGGGCTGACGCTCTCGGCTCCCCTGCCCGACGGCGCTCCCGCCGCCGACCCCGCCCTGCCCTTCGCGACCGAGGTCTCGTTCCTCTCGCTCGGCCCCGGCGCTATCGGCGGCGACCGCCTGCGCCTGCGGGTGCTGTCGGCCGAGCTGTCCTACCCCGTCTCCTCCATCGCCGGGGACGAGGCCGCGGGCGGGCCCGCCGCGAGCCTGGGCGCCTTCTCGGCCCTGCTCGCCCGCTGGTGCGCCGAGCCGCGCGTCTTCGCCCGCCTCGGCGAGGAATTGCCGAAGCACGTCGGCCTCGTACGCCAGCGACCAACCGGCCGGTATCGGCAACCCCTGTGCCGCGCAGGTCGTCGCGATCGGTGTGATGGTCACGACCCGGAAACGGTCGGTCAGCAATCGAACGTGGGG
>CAXGVP010000922.1:0-1969 GCA_964013055.1 uncultured Albimonas sp. | reverse complement strand
GGGCGCGCCCGGCCCGCCGCCGTGAAACCGCGGCAGGCCGCCGTCGCGCATCCGCAGGGCGCGCAGCGCGGACTGGGCGCGGAACACGGCCTCGGCATGGGCGCGCTCGGGCTCGACATCGGCCTCGCGCAGGCGGCGGGCGCAGACGGCGAGCAGGATCAGCGCCTCGCAGAGACGTTCCGGGTTGCGCGAGGCGAGGCCGCCGTCCTCGTCCACCGCGAGGTCCGAGGCGGCCCCGAGGCGACGGGCGGCGGCGGCGCGGCCGGAGGCGGAGGCGTCGGTGGCCAGCACCGCGTGCAGCAGGCCGGCGGCGGCGCGCAGGCGCGACAGGCCCTCGGGCGCCTGGTCCATGCCCTTGCGCAGGCGCCGGGCGTGCACCGCCAGCGACTTCAGGAACCGCCGCAGCAGGTCGTCGGAGGCGCCGTCGAGCACGAACTCCGCCCGCTCCAGCCAGTGCATGGCGCGCTGGCCGGCGACTTCGGGGGCCCAGCCGGCGCCGGCGCCGTCGCCATGCTGGGCGATCCAGCCGAACACCCAGGACTGGGCGATCCGCCGCGCCTCGCGCGTGCCCAGCGCCGCGAGGTCATCCAGCCAGGAGAAGCCGTGCAGCGCGTCGGCGAAGTCCTGCGAGGGGGGCGAGAGGCGCCAGGGTCCGAGCTCTGGCGCGCGCACCTCCTGCCCGGCGAAGCGGAAGGTTCCCCCCATCAGCCGGCGTCCGGCGGCGGCGTCGCCGATCCACAGGGGCTCTGCCCGATAGGCGAGATCCCGCGGGGCGCGAGGCCCCAGCCCGAGGCTGTCCAGCAGTCCGCTCACGTTCGTCCTTGTCGCCATCCGTTTCCAGAGCAGCACGAAAGCCGCGACGAGCCACGCTCGTGCGGTTCCTGCCCCTGACGCGGCGCAACATGGCCCGCGCGGACCGGCGTGTCACGGCCTCTTGACCACTCCGGCGGCGAAAAACCCGTCCAAACCCCCGGACTGTGGCCAGAAATCCGGTCGGGTGCGCAGGAACCCCTCGGGCGTGAGCCACGCCTCGGGGACGCCCAGCGCCGCGGCGTCGGCCGGCAGGGGGGCTGCGGCAGGGGTGCGGGCGAGGAAGCCGCGGGCCCGGATCTCGCCTTCCTCGGGCAGCAGCGAGCAGGTGGCGAAGACCATCCGCCCCCCCGGCGCCAGCCAGCCGAAGGCGCGGTCCAGGAGCCGGTCCTGCAGGGCGGTCAGCGCGGCGAGGTCGAGGTCGCCCTCCCGCAGGTGGGGCATGTCGGGGTGCCGGCGGCCGGTGCCGGTGGCCGAGCAGGGCGCGTCGAGGAGGATCGCGTCGAAGGCCGCCTCCGGCGTCCAGTCGAGCGCGTCGGCGGTCGCCACCTCGGCCGAGAGGCCGGTGCGGGCGAGGTTCTCGCGCACCCGGTCGAGGCGGGGCTCGGAAATGTCGAGCGCGACGACATCGGCGCCGGCGGCGGCGAGCTGCAGGGTCTTGCCCCCGGGGGCGGCGCAGAGGTCGAGCACGCGCAGCCCCGCGACCTCGCCCAGCATCCGCGCCGGCAGGGCGGCGGCGGCGTCCTGCACCCACCACTCGCCGGTCTCGAACCCCGGCAGGGCCGAGATCTGGGCCCGCCCGCGCAGCCGCAGGGAGCCGGTGGGCAGCAGGTCCGCGCCCAGCCGCTCGGCCAGTTCGGCGGCGGAGGCGGGGTCGCGCGGGGTCAGGTCGACGGGCGGGGCGACGAGGTGGGCGGCGGCGATGCCGCGGGTCGCCTGCGCGCCCCAGGCCGAGGACAGGCGTCCGCGCAGCCAGTTGGGCATGCCGTCGCGGGTCGCGTCGCGGGCGGCCCAGAGGGGGGCGCCCTCCGCCGACACGCGGCGGGCGACGGCGTTGACGAGGCCGGTCAGCCGCTCGCCGCCCGGCTGGGTGCGCACGGCGGCGACGGCGCCGTCGGCGACGGCGGGGGGGGCCTCGGACAGGTGCAGCATCTCGACC
>CAXGVP010000921.1:0-1970 GCA_964013055.1 uncultured Albimonas sp. | reverse complement strand
CCCCCGCCTCAGGCCCCGCTCACCACACGTAGCGCAGCTTGGCCATGACCGTGCGGCCGGGGGTGTAGTAGTCGGCGGTGCCCCGGCCGACCACGTGCTGCTCATCCGTGAGGTTGGTCACGTTGACCTGCAGCTCGGCCGTCTCGGTCAGCTGGTAGCCGATCGAGGCGTCGAACAGCACCGCGTCGTCGCTGCGCCCGTTGTCGTTGGCGGCGTTGAAGTAGTAGGCGCCCATGTAGCGCGCGCCCAGCCCGAAGGTCAGGTCGCCCCGCGCCCCCTCGCCCGGGACCACGTAGGAGCCCCACAGGGTCGCCATGTGGTTCGGGGTCGAGGCGAGCTCCTTGCCCGACACGTCCACGCCGCGCACCACGCCCTTGACCACCTCGGAGTCGAGGAAGGTGTAGCCGCCGAACAGCGAGACGTTCTCGGTGATCTCGGCCTTGCCCTCCAGCTCGAAGCCGCGCACCCGGCTCTCGCCGATCAGCTGGCGCAGGATCGAGCCGTCGGGCTGCACCACCGCGATGGTCACGTTGTTCTTGGTCAGGTCGAAGACCGAGGCCGAGACCAGCGCCGGGACCGCCCTGGGGGCGTATTTCACGCCGATCTCGTACTGCTCGCCCCGCTCCGGCTCGACCCCGATGCCGGGAGGCGAGACCGACTCGACGTAGCTGACATAGGTCGAGATCTCGTCGGTGACCTTCCAGGTGACGGCGCCGCGGAAGGAGACCTCGGCGAAGTCGTCCGAGGCGGTGACGCGCGCGCCCCCGGCGCGGTCGGTCTGGCGCAGGTCCAGCCAGTCGTGGCGCACGCCGCCGGTGACGATGATCGTGTCGAAGAACGACAGGTTCTGCTGCACGAACAGCGCCTGGGTGGCGTAGTCGCGGTCCTGCACCAGGTAGGGCGCGACGGGGGCGGGGGCGCCGGTGTAGACCGGGTTCGCCACGTCGATGCCGGTGGTCGCGGCGTAGAACGAGCTCGACGAGGTCGAGGCGTCGCGGAACTCGGCCCCCAGCAGGGTCGAGCTGTCGACCGCGCCGAAGTCGCGGTCGTACTGTCCGATCAGGTTGCCGCTGAGCTCCTGCGCCGAGCTGTCGGAACCGAACTGGAAGCGGTTGACGACCGTCCCCGTGCGGGCCGCGGAATCGGCGAGGTAGACGTAGCCGTAGTCGTCGCTCAGGTCCGAATACCGCAGGGTCCCCCGCAGCGAGAGGCCGCCGCCGAAGTCATGCTCGCCCAGCAGCGAGACCGTCGCCCGCTCGACGTCGTGGCGGTTCAGGCCGGGCTCCCCGAAGAACTGGCTGCGGTTGTACTCGCGGTCCAGCGGATAGCCGCCGCTGTTGGGCGAGGCGTCGCGCTGCAGCCAGTCGGCGACCAGCGAGATGCGGGTGTCGAAGCTCGGCTCCCAGGTCAGGCCGCCCATCAGGAAGGCCTCGTCGTCGCGCGAATGGGCGTATTCGCGCTCGGCGTCCTGCAGCTTGCCGGTCAGGCGGAAGGCCAGCGTCTGATCCGCGCCGATCGTGTCGCCGAAGTCGAAGCCCAGCTCGCGATGCTCGAACGAGCCGCCCTGCGCATAGACCTCGCCGAACTCCTCGAAGCGGGGCAGCTTGGAGACGTAGTTGATCGAGCCGCCGGGCTCGCCGGGGCCGAACAGGGTCGAGTTGGCGCCCTTGAGGATCTCCACCCGCTCGAAGGCCCAGGGCTCCTCGCGCACGCCGCGCATCGTGCCCAGCGTCAGCCCGTCGCGATAGGTCGACGCCTGGAAGCCGCGCACCTGGAAGTAGTCGTTGCGGTCGTCGGAGCCGTAGTAGTCGGTGACGATGCCGGGCGTGTAGCTCAGCACCTCCTCGACGGTGTCGGCGTCGCGCAGCTCGATCTCGCGCTGGGTGACGACCGAGACCGAGGCGGGCGTGTCCTGGATGCTGGTCGCCACCTTGCCGCCGACCCAGATCCCGCGCGCCACCACCGAGCCC